>DATNNA010000142.1:0-4615 GCA_035602075.1 Binatus sp. (SeqCode)
GGCAGACGGTCGGCGCCGATCGCCTGGCGCTCTTTGTCGCCGAGGTTGTAGGGGTCGACGGTGACCGGCGGGGGAAGCGTCAGCTGTCGCTCGATGCCGTCGAGTCCGGCCGCGATCACGCCGCCCAGTGAGATGTAAGGATTGGCGCTGGAGTCCGACGACTTGAGCTCGACGTTGGTCGACTCGGCCTCGTGGCCTTTGAAGGGCGAAGCGACGCGCAGCGCGCCTTCGCGATTGTCCGGTCCCCAGGCGCGAAAGGCTGAGGCCCACATCTGGGGTTGCAGGCGGCGGTAGGAGTTGACGGACGCGCAGGTGAGCGCGACCAAAGCCGGCAGGTGGTCGAGGATGCCGGCCATGAACTGGCGCGCCAGGGTCGAGATGTTGTACTGGGCGCTGCCGTCATAGAAGCGGTTGACGCTCAGATCCGTGTTCCAGCCCGAGAAGTGCAGGTGGCAGCCGTTGCCCGCCTGGTCAGCCCAAGGCTTGGGCGCAAAGGAGGCGTAGCGACCGTGCCGCAGCGCGACGCCCCGCACGGTCTCGCGATAGATGATGTGGTTATCGGCCGCCTGAAGCGCGGGCGCGTGACGGATCGACAGCTCCTGCTGGCCCCAGCCAAGCTCGGCATAGTACTGCTCGACGGTGAGCCCTTGCGATTCCAGCGCCGCGACGATCTCGTCGATCACGGGTGCCGCGATGTTCATCCCGGTCGAGGTGAAGCAGCCGCTGTCGTCGACCGGGGAGAAGAGGTCGCCGCCGTTTTTGATGGCCAGCGACCATTCGGGTTCGAAGGCCGCCACCAGCGATAGGTCGTGATCGTCGGCGGCGCGCGCGATCATGCGCTTGAGGAAGCCACGCCCATCGGCGGCGTAGGGCTGGCCGTCGAGCGTCTGCATGTCGACGAGGACGGTTCCGGTGTGAGGCGCGTAGGGCGCGATGGTGAACGTGCTCGGGTCAGGGACGAGCCGGATCTCGCCAACCGGCCCCATGCCATCGACGCTCGCCAAATGGTCGAGCATGGTGAAGGCCTGCATCGCGACGGTCAAGCCGATGCCGGTCTCAAGGCGCTCTTTCAGGTTGGCGATGCCGGCGGCCTTGCCGCGGATGATGCCGTCGTTGTCGCAGTAGAGGAAGCGCACGAGGCGGAGGCCCGATGCCTCCGCCTGCGCGACGATCTCTCGGCGTTTTGCGTCGAGGTCGACGGCCGTCGTCGTGTCGGCGAGTGTGGTCGCCATCAAATCGCTCGACTAGCTCGCCGCCGCGCCGGATGCGCCGGCAGCCGCCAGCGCCCGGCGTGCGGTATTGACGCCGAGGAGATAGACGACAACCGCGACCGCGAGCGAGGCGATACCGACGCCGCCGACGATCAAAATCCAGGGACCGTTGTCGATGACGGTCGAGTTCCAGGAGCCTTGCAGCTGGCCGGTGAAGATCCAGCCACCGGTAAGGGTCACGATCACGCCAACCGCGCTAGCGATCGCGCCGGCGATCGACGCCGCCCAGAAGACGCCAACCGGAACGAGCTGTTCACGCTTGAACTCCTCCGGATACTTCGATCGGATGATCAGAACATCGGCGAAGAGGAACACCATCGACAGGCACCAGATCACCGTAACGGCCGCCTGAAGGGCGATGTAAATCCCGACCGATAGGTTGGCATTACCGCTGAAGAGAAAATAGGCGATCGCCGTGATGATCGTGGTGATCACGGCCTGCACCAGGACGGCGTTCTGCGGCACCTTGTTGCGGTTGACGCGGCCGACGAAGGCCGGAAGCCGCCGGTCGAGCCCGCTGACGAACAGCAGCCGGGCGAACGAGTAGTTGTAGACGGTGGTGTTGAAGAGGAAGAACGCGACCATCACCAGGGTGACGACCGCAGCGACGCCGGCGCCCAACGACGTTTGAACGGCCGACAGGATGGCGGTGGTCGAGTTGACGCCCTTCACTGGAACGACCACCATGGCGCCGAAGGTCAGCACGAGGTAGCCGATCATGACGACAATCGAACCCCACACCAGATAACTCGTGATCGCCTTCCGGTCACGGATCTCGACCCCCATGTTCAGGGGTACCTCAATGCCCAGCAGGGCAAGGATCACAAGACCATAGAAGGTCGCGTTCCCAGCATTGAGGCCAAAGGCATTCCGCGAGAAGTCATTGGCCGCCGGATGCCCCCCGAGCAACCACGCGAGGCCGGCGAGGCCGACGGTGAGGATGGCGGCGCCGTAGATGATGAACACGCCGTTGACGAGGTTCTGCGTGACGCGGAAGCGGAGGATCGAGAGGGCGGATGAGAACCAGATGACCGCCAGGATGATGATCCCCTGCTGCCAGAGGTCGGCGAGCGGATTCTGAACGTTGAAGGGCGGCAGGCTCAGGAAGAACTGGAGCAGGTTGACGACCAGGACGGCGGTCGCGACCATGACGAGTGTTCCGGGCCACCAGGCGCAGAAGCCCGCGAAGAAGCCCCAGAAGGACCCGAGCGCCTTGTTGGTCCAGACGTAGATCGACCCTTCGCCAGGGAACATGAGTCCGAGCTGGCCGGTAACGATCGCGCCGGGAATGAGAAACGTGACGAACCCGAGGATCCAGTAAACGAAGGCCGAGGCCCCGGCCGGTTGGACGACCGAGCCCTGGACAGCGAAGAGGACGATCGCCACGAAGATCGCGATCATGTCAAATCGCCCCAAAACCTTGGGTAGGATGCCGGGTGCGATTCGCTCGGAGAGCAGCTCGCCCGGTTTGGTAGGCGCGCCGACGGACGTCGTGGTTGTTGCCATATCCCCTCCTTAGGACGGCGTTCTCTAGGTTGTGAACAAATGCTTGCGTGCCGGAGATCTGGTGTCAAGGGCGCTTTTGACAGAGACCGTCCTGGCTGGTCTGACGGGAGTTGGGCACAACATCTAGGGGCCGATTTTCTATGCGCCCACAAGCCCACAAGATTTAGTCCGAATTTGTTGACAGGCACCTGTCGTGGTGGTAGCGTTCGGCGTGCTGGTGGCACAAAGTGGGGAAAAGTGGGGAGAGTGAGACAGCCGGTGGCAACTTCTGATGTTCCTCGGCACCTACCGGCACTCGGTGGATACCAAAGGTCGGGTCGCGATTCCCGCCCGTTTTCGGGAACAACTCCCCAGTGGGACCGTCATCTCCAAGGGCGCCGAGGGCTGCCTGCAGGTCTATCCGCCCCAGGAATGGGCGCAGGAGCAGGGCTTGCGGCTGGGCTCGACAACACCGTCGGAGGAGCGGCGACTCGCCCGCATGATGTTCGGCGCCGCCCGCGAGTGCGAATTCGACGCCCAGGGACGCATCGTCCTGTCCGCCGATCAGCGGCAGTACGCCGGCATCACGGGCATCGCCTGGATCGTTGGCGTCAACAACTTGATCGAGATCTGGAACGACGAGGGGTGGCGCCGGATCGGCGAGGCGACGCCCGAGGAATATACGCGCATTCAGGACCAGGTGGCCGAGCGGCGACGTGCCCAGCGCACGTGACCGTCGCGGCCGCCCTCGACCCGATCGACCGTCCGGGCCGTCCGGACACCGACCCGTACTTTTACAAGACGTCATAACGAGCCTTCAACCAGCCCCCGGGCAGGCGTTCATCGACGCCACGCTGGGGGGTGGGGGATATACGCGGGCGCTGATGGAGCGCCTGCGGCCGGGCGGCATCCTGCTCGGCATCGATCGCGACGCCTCCGCCCTCGAGCGCTTCGCCCAGGAGCCGGTGCCTCCGGACATCACCGTGATACTGGAGCACACCAACTTCGCGCAGCTCGATCGGGCGGCCGAGCGAATCGGCCGCCCACCAAACGGTATCGTCTTCGACCTCGGCCTTTCCTCGCTGCAACTGGATGACCCGGAGCGGGGTTTCAGTTTCCAGTCGGACGGACCGCTCGACATGCGACTGGACCGCAGCGAATCGTGGACCGCCGCCGACCTGCTCAACCGCGAATCAGAAAGTGAGCTGCGGCGCATCCTTCGCGATTACGGCCAGGAGCGGTGGGGGTCGCGGATCGCGCAACGGATCGTCGAGCGGCGGCGCAAGATGCCGTTCAAGACGACGAAGGACCTGGTCGACGTGGTGGCCGGCGCCATCCCACGGGGTGCCTGGCCGCGCGACACTCACGTCGCGACCCGCACCTTTATGGCATTCCGGATCGCGGTCAACCGCGAGCTGGACGCGATCGAAAAGGGGTTGAAGGCTGCCATTGAAGTGCTTGCAAGCGGTGGGCGCGTTGGGGTCGTCTCCTTCCAATCCCTCGAGGACAAGATTGCAAAGAACCTATTCAACGTCGAAGCAACAGATTGTATTTGTCCGCCCCAAGCGCCCGTCTGTATCTGTGGGCACCGTCGTTCGGTGCGCGTCATCACGCGCAAGCCGATCACCCCTTCCGAAGCCGAGGTGCAGGAAAACCCCCGCGCCCGGTCGGCGAAATTACGAATCGCGGAGAAACTATGAACCCCGTCCATGTCACTCCACAAGTCAATACCTGAGCGGCCGCATGGTGGAACCCCTCCCTCCTGGGCATCTACTAGTATTGCGGCCCCGCCGGCCCGATCCGACCCCTCCGGCGCGCGCGTTCCCCCCTTCGCGCGCGCGCCGGAGTCGCGGCCGGCC
>DATNNA010000143.1:0-2613 GCA_035602075.1 Binatus sp. (SeqCode)
GTCGTCGCCTGCTGCAGGTTCGAGACGCCGATGTTCGAGGTCATGATCACGATCGTGTTGGCGAAGTTGACCTGCTTGCCTTTCGCGTCGGCGAGCCGGCCGTCCTCCAGGATCTGGAGCAGCATGTTGAAGACTTCGGGATGCGCCTTCTCGATCTCGTCGAACAGCACCACCGAGTAGGGCCGCCGGCGGATCGCCTCGGTCAGCTGGCCGCCTTCGTCGTAGCCGACGTAGCCGGGCGGTGAACCGACCAGCCGCGCGGTCGAGTGGCGCTCCATGAACTCCGACATGTCGAGGCGGACGATGGCATCCTCGTTGTCGAACAGGAACCGGGCCAGCTGGCGGGCGAGCTCGGTCTTCCCAACCCCCGTCGGTCCAAGGAAAATGAACGACCCAATCGGACGCCGGGCGTCCTTGAGGCCGGCCCTGGCGCGACGCACTGCCTGAGAGATCAGCTTGACGGCGTCGTCCTGGCCGATCAGCCTGGCGTGGATTTCGTCTTCCATGCGGAGCAGGCGGGCGGACTCCTCCTCGACCAGCCGGGAAACGGGCACGCCGGTCCAAGCGCTGACGATCTCGGCGATGTGCTCTTCGTTGACCTCCGGGACGGTGGCGCCGAGCTTGTCGCGCCACTCCAACTCTTCCTTGACGTACTTGTCCTTGAGCTTCTTCTCGTTGTCGCGGAAGGAAGCCGCGGTCTCGTAGTCCTGGTTGACGATCGCCTCTTCCTTCTTGATCTGCAGCTCGCGGATCTCTTTCTGCATGGTCTTCATCTCGGGCGGGGTAGTGGTCAGCTTCATGCGCACGCGCGCTGACGCCTCGTCCATCAGGTCGATGGCCTTGTCCGGCAACGACCGGTCGGAGACGTAGCGCACCGAGAGCTCGGCCGCGGCCTTGATGGCCTTGTCGGTGACCGTGACTCGGTGGTGCTTCTCGTAGAGGCTCTTCAAGCCGTGCAGGATGGAGATGGTCTCGATCATTGATGGCTCATCGACGAAGACTGGCTGGAAGCGGCGCTCCAGCGCCGCGTCCTTCTCGATGTACTTGCGGTACTCGTTGAGGGTGGTCGCGCCGATGCACTGGATCTCGCCCCGGGCCAGCGCCGGCTTCAGGATGTTTGCGGCGTCGATCGCACCTTCGGCGGCACCGGCGCCGACCAGCGTATGGAGCTCGTCGATGAACAGCACGATCTCCCCACTCGAACGGATCTCGTCGAGCATCCTCTTGAGGCGCTCCTCGAACTCGCCGCGGTACTTGGTGCCCGCGACCAAAGCGCCCATGTCGAGGGTGAGCACCCGCTTGCCGCGCAGCGACTCCGGGATGTTGCCCAAGACGATCTGCTGGGCCAGTCCCTCGGCGATCGCGGTCTTGCCAACACCCGGCTCCCCGATCAGGGCGGGGTTGTTCTTGGTGCGCCGCGACAGGATCTGGACCACCCGCTCGATCTCCGTTTCGCGGCCAATCACCGGGTCGAGGGTGTTCTTGGCCGCCAGGTCCGTCAGGTCACGGCAGAACTGGTCGAGCAGCGGTGTCTTCGAGGGCTTCTTCGCGGTCGCCACTTCCTCGTTCGGGCCGCTCTCATGGAGCAGGCGATCAATCTCGCCGCGGACCTTTTCCAGGTTGGCGCCAAGGTCCTCGAGGACGTGGGCGGCGATCCCCTCACCTTCCATCAGCAGCCCGAGCAGCAGGTGCTCGGTGCCGATGTAGTTGTTGCCCATCCGGCGGGCTTCTTCGAAGGCGATCTCGATCACCTTCTTCACCCGCGAAGTCGGGACGATCTGCTGGATGATGGTGCGTTCGTTGCGGCCCAGCACCGACTCGATGGTGGCCCGGACCTTGTTGATCTCGATGCCCAGGCTGTTCAGGATCTTGGCGGCCAGCCCCTCGCCTTCCCGGAGCAGTCCGAGAAGCAGGTGCTCGGTGCCGATGTAAGAATGGTGCGAGCGCTCGGCCTCTTCCTGGGCCAGCGTCAGGACCTTCTTCGCTCGTTCCGTGAACCGTTCAAACGGGTACAACCAGGACCCCCGTTGATTAGCCGACGGAGCCGACCATCTCGTTCGTCCTGTCCCGCTGGTTCGGGTCGCTCGTCATTTCAACAATGCGTGCGAACACGAAACTCATCTCCTCTGGTCGATGACGGCTGGGTTCTGCCTGCCGTCTACGAGATGAACCTCGCCGAGCCGCGCCCTGACGACGGGCAGTCCTTGCTCACGAGGCTAGCTTCAGCAACCTACGGTCGCGGGCCTCAGTCTATCACGCTCAGACGAACCCCAATGCACCGGCCAGCGTCTTGCAAGCCGCGTGGGACTACCGGCTAGCTTTTTTTCGTCGCGGCTGCTTGACTCGCTTTTTCAAATCGGTTTTTGGCGCCGCCGCGGCTCGTTTGCTCAACGATCGCATTTCGGCGGAGAGCTCCGGCTCCCTCTGCCAGACCCGATCCACGACGATCCCAAACTCGCTGTCGGTCCTGCTGGCGAAATGATCGAGGGCCACAAACACTAACCTGACGTCGCCACCAAACCACGCCACCACGTCGCCGTCCGCGTCAAGCCACTTCACCGTCCATTCACCGTCACGGCTCTCGTTGATCCGGTACTCTCGGCCTGCCAGGCG
>DATNNA010000144.1:0-5804 GCA_035602075.1 Binatus sp. (SeqCode)
ATCTTCGGCCGGACCAACAACCCATGGGATACCGCGCGGACGCCTGGTGGTTCCAGCGGTGGTGCGGCGGCGGCGCTGGCGTCGGGGATGACGCCCTTTGAGGTCGGCACCGATCTGTCGGCCTCGATCCGTCTTCCCGCCCACTTTTGCGGCGTCTTCGGGCTGAAGCCAACCGAACGGCGTGTGCCCCTCACCGGGCTGATTCCCGGCCTTCCAGGACCCAGGCCGCTTCGGGTCATGTCCTCGATTGGACCGATGGCGCGCTCGGTCGAGGACCTGGAGCTGCTCTACCGGATCGTCGCCGGACCGGATGGACGCGACACGGAGGTACCGCCAGTGCCGGTGGATAGGCCGGCCAGGATCGACCTGCGGGACATCCGGATCGCCGTTGCCCCCACCTTCCCATCCATCCCCGTCGCGGCCGAAATCCGCGCGGCGGTCTCAGAGCTGGCCGGGCGGCTGGGTCCCCTGTGTCGAGCCGTCGAGGAAGCGGCGCTGCCATCGCTCGACTTCAACCAGGAGCTCGCGAGCGCCGGAGCATTGGTGGGGATGCTGATCGGGGCGGTCCAGCCAGGACAGCAGGAACAACCGGCGACGCTGACCCGTTACCTGGAAGCGCTGGATCGGCGCGACGAGTCCATCATCGCCTGGGAGCAATTCTTCGATCAGTGGGACGTGCTCCTCTGTCCACCCGCGGTGATGACGGCGTTCCCGCACTGCGAACCCGGGTCGCCCTTAGCGGTCGATGGTGAAGAGGTTGCGTACTGGACGGTGAGCGCCTATGGGGCTCTGTTCAATTACACCGGTCACCCGGCCGTCGTGCTGCCATTCACCCGAGACCACGCCGGCCTACCGATTGGGATTCAGCTGGTGGGAAAGCGCTGGAGTGAATCGCGCCTGCTGGCCGTGGCAGCGGCGCTCGCCGCGGTGACCGGCGCGTTCCAACGACCACCGGGCTACTAGTTCTGACGCGTGGGGACACTGTTAGAAAGTATTAGGGTGGGCGACGGAAATATAATTCGTCCACCCTTGGTGAAGACGAATCCGGTGCGAGTCGACGTCGACGCTTCCCCTATCTACGAGCTCCTGCTCCAGATCTTCGTCTTCGCGGGCTTGGAAAATCTCGATACCTTCGACGTTGGCAGGGAGTGGGCCGAAAACCAACGGCGACGCTGTTCGCCCCGACTCCTGGCTGCCCTGGAACGCCTTGGCGGCGCGTTTACCAACGTGGACCAGCTGATGGGACTTCAAGCGGTCCAGCCATCGCCCAGCGTTCCGGCGTTCCTCCACCGGCTGGAGCAGCTCACGCCACATGAAATCGCCCTGCATGTCACGGGCTTCTATTCGGACATCTATCCAGAGGATGTCGCGGCGACCATCATGGCCGCCGTCTCTGGAAGCCGCACAGCACGCCGTCCTGCCGCCCGGGCCCTAGCAACCTCGATGCCCGAACGCGAAGCAACCTTGGCAAAGCTCCTGGCAACCCCGCCCGGCGACCTCAAGGACCTAACCCTCGAGCTGATGAGCGGGTGGTACGAGCGGGTCTTCGTGACGGATGAGCCGGCCGTGCGCAACGTCCTCGCCGCGGATGCGCGAGCGAAACGCAACCTCCTCGGCACCGATCCGGAGCGCCTGGTCCTGATCGCCACTGGGATCAAATACAGCCGCCGGGGCCGGTTCACGAAGTTCCTGCTGGTCCCCACACTCGTGATGCGGCCCTGGGTGGGGGTCGTGCACTACAAACGCATGTGTATTTACGCCTACCCTGTTACCGAGGATCCGACCTCGATCGAGACCGCGCGGCGTGGTCTGGCGCGCACCTACCAGGCCCTCGGCGACGAGGTGCGCCTTCGGATTGTCAAGGTCCTGGCCGACGATGCGCTGACCCTGGTGGAGCTCTGTCGCCGCATCGAGCAACCGGAACCCGTGGTCCGGGCGCACATCGCGGTGCTGCGGGCCAGCCGGATCGTCCAGATTAACTGTGACGAGTTCATCACCTACCAACTTCGCGGCGACATCATGCGCGTCATCGGACAGCCGTTGCAGTCCTACCTCCGGTTGTCGCCGACGGCGACGTGACGGAAGCGGAGTGGGCCTGAACCACTCCGCTCCCAATCAGCGCATCGCCTCGACGCCGGTTACTTAGCGGTCTTCGACCACCACTCGGAGAAGACCCGCGTGTCGCGTCCCTGGTCGACGTAGATCACGTTGTCGCCGTTGCCGGCGACGACCCCGCCGACGTTGCCGCCCCACGCCATCGTCGACCTGTCAGCCCACAGGTAGTACGTGACGATGTCATTTCCAAGGATTTGCTGGATCTGGTTGAAGATGGGCTTGCGAGCGGCTTGCGTTTCCGCAACGGTGGCCTTCACGGTCGACCGCTCCTGGTCGATGAGCCGGTCCAGCTGCGGGTTGCTGTAGCCGGTCCAGTTGTTGCCCTGTTTGTGCTCCGGCTGCAGCTGGCTCGAGTGCAGCACGGTGTACTCGTCAGGGTCGAGGGTCAGGCTGAATCCCGCGATGCCGACGTCGTAGGTCCCGTCTTGCAGCGGCTTGTAGAAGATCTTGAAGTCAACAGGATCCGGCTGGAGGTCCATACCGATGGCTTTCACCTGGTCGGAGATGATTTGCGCCGCCTTGAGCCGATCCGGTTTGCCGGCACGCACGCGCAACTTGTACGAAAACTTCTTGCCGTTCTTGGTCGCGATGCCGTTCGCGCCGATCGTCCAGCCGGCCTGCTGCATCAGCGACTTTGCCTTGTTGACGTCTTGCGCGTACTTGACTTGCGCGGCGGCGTCGTAGGCCCAGGACGCGGGCGTGATGTCGCCCCAGAGCGAAACGCCGGTGTTCCCCTTCGCCGCCTGGACGATCGAATCCTTGTCGAGGGCGTAGGCAAAGGCGCGCCGAACCAGCACATCGCTAAACGGGTGGCCTGCGCGCTCGTTCATCCGCACGTCGATGTACTGCAAGTCGGCGAACGAGTGGGAGGTCAGGTTACTGGCGGACTGGACTTTCTGGACAGCCCCCTGGCCAGCTTCGGCGACGGTGGGCGTCCACTGGATATCCCCGGTGATGATCGCGTTCGTGGACGCCGTCGCGTCGGTGATGACGCGACCAACCACTTTGTCGAAGTGTGGCCGCCCTGCGAAGTAGGTCGGGTTGGCGACGTAGTCGATCTCCTGGCCGGGGATCCAGCTCGCGAATTTATAGGGACCGCCGGTGACCGTGGGGTTCCGGCTGACGGGGTCCGTGCGCTGCCGCGTGGGGTCGATCTTGCCGTAGACGGAGGCCGGCGCGATCCACCCGACCAGGTTGTTGGCCAGGAACGGGGCGAATGGGTTCTTGAGCGTGAACTTGACGGTGAGCGTATCCACTTTCTCGACCTTGTCCAGGACGCTCCAGTCGAAGGCCGCATCGGTATCGAGGTTGGGATTGTTTTGCAGATTGACGGTCGTCACGACGTCGTCAGCGGTGATCGCGCTTCCGTCGGTCCACTTCGCCCCCGATTTCAGCTTGACGGTCCAGACCTTGCCATCGGACGACACCTGGGGCATTCCATCGGCCAGGTCGGGGACGACGTTGACGTTCTTGTCGGCCGAATACAGGTTGGGAAACATGAACGCCAGCGCCCGTGACGATGGGAGATCGCCCGCCACAAATGGATTGAGGCTTTGCGCGTCGGCGTCCAGCCCCCATACGAGGGTGCCACCGTTCTTCACCGTGCTGGTCTGACTCGTGGTCCCGGTTCCGCAGGCGGCTACCAGCACACCCGCCGTCGCAATGACCACGGCCAACCGCCGTGGCTGTCGTCCGATCGATGCGCCCATCTTCGTGAACCTCCCTTCCGGGCAGACTTAATCGGTCCGCCCGAATGTTTGGCCCACCGTAAATCGGGATTGTTAGCCCGATCGACGACTTATTAGGCTCTGTTAGAGGAGAGGTCCCGCCGGCGCGGTCGAGCTGATCGTGATCGCCGTCAGACCCTGACCAGGACGGGCGGATATCGCCACGCTGGCTTCCGGTGCGGACAACGCTTTGTAGGCGATTTCCATGGCCCGCGCCAGCCGCTTCGATGCCGTGAATCGACCCTCGGCAACGACGACGGGATAAAGGCCCATCTCGCGGACCTTGTCCATGATCGCGTGGGTGCTGATGCTAGCCCGTTCTTGTTCCATACAGGTACAACTCGTTCGGCGTCGCGTCCATGTGAAACCGGCCAGATCTACGTCGCGTAGGCTCCTTCGAGCATCAGGCCGGTGCACTCGGCGCAGGCCACCCAGACGTAGTCGGCCTCCGCTGCCCCGCTGATCAGAGCATGGAAGGTCGTGGCCGTCCGCTGCCGGCTCTGGCAGCGAAGGGCTTCGCAATATGCCGGCATATCCAGGCTGGGGCTCAGCCGCTCCGCCTCGGCAAGGGGCAGGTGGATCCAGATCGGCTGGTCGTCGCGGGGCGCCTCCGCAACGGACGGCAGGCCGCTGCGGAGCCTCGTCGGTCGCCCGGCTGGTGCGGGCGCCTCGTCCATACCTGCAACCGTAGGTATCGCCGGCCCGCTTCGAATCATGGAAATCATCAGTCTTTTGTTCGGGTGTGGCCGCCGAGGTTGGCGTACGATGGGCCTGTTAGGGGGTGTTCGTGGGCACGTCGCTAGCGGGCACAGCGCTTGGGGCGGTCGTAACTCCATACAGAGCGGGTCTCGTTGATCGCGCCCGCGAGAAGGCGGCGCTCGACGACCTGCTCAACGCCGTCCGTCACGGACTCAGCGGGACCCTAGTTCTCCGCGGCGATGCCGGCATCGGCAAAACCGCGCTCCTCGAGTGCGCCATCAGTTCTGCAAACGATTGCCGAGTCGTACGGGCGATCGGCATCGAGTCGGAGATGGAGCTGGGCTTCGCCGGCCTCCATCAGCTCGTCGTCCCCTTCCTGTCGCGGCTTGAACACCTACCGGCTCCCCAGTATCAGGCGCTCGCCTCGGCCTTCGGGCTCATCACCGGCGGACCGCCCGACCGATTCCAGGTCGGGCTGGCGACACTCACGCTGCTCGCGGACGCCGCGTCCGAGGTGCCGCTCCTCTGTGTCATCGACGATACGCAATGGCTCGACCTGGAGTCAGCCGACGTGCTCGCGTTCGTGGCGCGCCGTCTGTACGCCGACCGGATCGCCTTCCTCTTTGCGGTGCGCGAACCCACTGAGCGGCGCGTACCCCTGGCGGGACTGCCGGAGCTGCACATTGCTGGACTTACCAACGCCGATGCCCGCGAGTTGGTTGCCTCTGTCGCGACTGGGCCGGTCGACGGCCAGGTCTCGCAACGAATCATCACGGAGACTCAGGGGAACCCACTCGCCATCCTCGAACTCACCGCGGAGTTGACACCACGCCAGCTCAGCAATACCTCGCTCTTGCCGAATCCGCTTCCGATTGGCAGCCGTCTCCAGCAGCGTTTTGTCCGCCAGTTGAAAGGTGTGCCGGCGGCGACTCAAACGCTGCTGCTCCTGGCCGCGGCCGAACCCTCTGGCGATGCGGTGGTCCTCTGGCGAGCGGCGAAGGCTCTGGGACTCGATCGCCAGGCGGTCGCCCCCGCGGAAGCCAATCGACTGCTCGTCGTCGGACCCCACATCGCTTTCCGGCACCCGCTGATCCGCTCGGCGGTCTACTACAGTGCCCCGGCGGCCGAACGGCGGCGAATGCACGAGGTACTCGCGGCGGCCACCGATCCGACGATCGATCCCGATCGCCATGCCTGGCATCGCGCGGCGGCGGCGGTCGAACCCGACGAAGAGGTCGCCGCCGAGCTGGCGCAGTGTGGCCA
>DATNNA010000145.1:0-7084 GCA_035602075.1 Binatus sp. (SeqCode)
AGCAGCGGAGGCTGGCTGCCGAGGACTGGCTCGAGCAGGAGACATTCGTCGCCTGCCCGGACCCCGACGAGCGCGTGATCATGCGGATCGAGCGGATCGGCGAGCGCACGCTTCGAACCGAAGACCACACGTGACGGCCCCGCCAGGGAAACCCGACCGTTTGGAGGTTGGTCTCGGGCTTCAGGGCAACAAGGCGCCGGCAGACTACGCAACGCTCGCTCGGATGGCTGAACAGTTTGGCTTCGACGTCCTCACGGTCTTCTCGGACCTGATGTACCAGCCAGCGATCGTCCCGCTCATGGTTGCGGCCCTCAACACCACACGCATCCGGCTGGGCCCCGCGTGCTTGAACCCCTTCACGCTGCACCCCGTCGAGATCGCCGGCCAGATCGCAGCGCTCGACCTGGCCTCGCAGGGGCGCGCCTACCTCGGGCTGGCCCGGGGCGCCTGGCTGGAGAAGATCCGCATTGAACAGGCTCAACCGGTGCGGGCATTGCGCGAGGCTGCGGAGATCGTCCGCCTTCTTCTGGCCGGCGACCCCGGCGGCTATCAGGGAGAGGTCTTTTCCCTGGCACCCGATACGAGGCTGCAGTTCGAGATCCGGCGTTCCCGTGTTCCGCTCTTGATCGGGACCTGGTCACCGAAGACTGCCGCGCTCGCCGGCGAGATCGCGGACGAGGTCAAGATCGGCGGGAGCGCCAACCCAGAGATGGTCCGGCGCATGCGTGAGTGGGTCGATGTCGGAACGAGGCGCGCGGGGCGATCCCCCGAGGATGTCGGAATCGTCGTCGGTGCCGTGACGGTCGTTTCGGAGGATGGTGCGGCGGCCCGACGTCTGGCGCGCTCCGCGGTCGCGATGTACCTGGACGTCGTCGGTCAGCTCGACGTGACCCACGAGGTGTCCGCTGGCGGCGTGATCGCGGACGAGGCGCTCGACCGATTCGCAATGGCCGGCACCCCCGACCAGGTGATAGCCCAGGCGAAGCGCCTGTTCGAGGCGGGAGCCCGTCGAGTCGAGTTCGGATCCCCTCACGGCCTGGCTGAGGAGGAGGGAATCCGACTGTTAGGAGAGCTGGTCGTGCCCCAGTTGGGCTAACAGCGCCCGGTCGGTTTAGGGCTCGCCCAGTAGCTTTAAGCCGTAGGTGGACTTCAGTTCTTCGACCCACTCCATCGACATCATTGTGTTGTGGGCGGCTGCCCGGGTGCCGAGTAGTTGCGGCGTTTCGGGTCCGGCGTTCTTCATCAAGTCCCCCATCTCTTCGAAAAACTTCTCAAACTTCGCCGGGGACAGGATTTCGAGCAGCCGGGCTGGCCGGTCCGTTGCGTTCCAAAACGTGTGCATGATCCCGCGCGGCTTCAGGACGTAGGTTCCTCGCGGCGCAGAAATCACCCGGTCGCCGATCCTCGCTCCGATCTCCCCCTCCAAGATGTACGAGTACTCGTCGACGTCGGAATGCGTGTGTGGGGGAACCAGCCGGCGGGGATCAACTGCGTGCTCGACCACCGCGAGCGCCCCGCCGGTTTCGCTGCCAAAGATCTTGAACAGAACCCCCATCCCGCCCGCCTGAAATGATTTTCCACGGTTTTCGCCGGGCTCGACCGTTAGCTTCATCGCCTCGATTGTTGCCATCTTGACTCTCCCTTCGAGAACTACGCCGTTCCGTCTGCAATCCTGGTCGCCATCGCCGCCCCGCCCAACCATCGACCCAAGATCTCGGTCACGAGCGTCGCCGCTTCCGCGGTCGGCACGCCCCGATCGTGAAGGGCCGCCCAACTGGAAAAGCCGCTCAAGCTCAGCGTCGCGTCCACGACCCGCTGGCGACGAGCGAGCGGCCCCAACGCGGCCCGCACCAGGCCCTCGAAGAAGGCCTCCTGGCGACGGTGAAAGACCTCCACGGCGGGAACTGCTCGTCGATCGCACTCTCGGTGCCGCATCCAGGGATAGGCGCGCTCCCAAAAGTTGAAGGATTCGCGCACCAGAGCCCTGACCCGGCCGCCAACCGACGTCGCCCGCCCGAAGATCTCTGGCGTCGGGGGCCGGAGGGTAGACAACCCATGGCCTGTGCAGGCCGGAATCAGCTCGTCGTATCCGGGGAAATAGCGGTAGACGGTACCGAGCGCCACGTCAGCGCGCTCGGCAATCTCGGCCCAACGGGTGGCGGCCACCCCGCGCTCGCCGTGAAGGGCGACAGCAGCTTCGATAACGCGCAGCCGGGTGGCCTCGCTGGCCGCCGCCCTGCGATCCATGACGTATTCGCGGGGCGCCATATTAATTGAGTGAACTGTACACTCAATATTGCGGCCGGTCAAGGGGCTAGTCGTTGACGACCAGGGCCTCCTGGTAGCCGTTCAGCTTGCGGGCGCCGTTTGACTCGCAGACAATGACGTCCTCGATGCGGGCGCCGACGTGACCCGGCCAGAAGATCGAGGGCTCGATCGTGAAGGTCATGCCGTGCTCGAGCGGGGTCATGTCTTCAACCGAGATGAACGGGTACTCGTGCACGTCGAGGCCGATGGCGTGCCCGGTTCGATGCCGAAACCATTTGCCATAACCGCCGTCCTCGATGACGTGCCGGCTCGCTCGATCGACCTCGGACGCCGTCACGCCGGGGCGCGCGGCCGCGATCCCGGCGGCCTGCGAGGCGATGACCAGCTCGTAGACGCGTCGAAACTCGGCATCGGGTTCGCCCACGAAGATCGTGCGGCCGAAGTCCGAGCAATAGCCATCGACGACGGCCCCAAAGTCGAAGGAGACGGAGGTACCCTTGCGGATCGGCTGGGTAGTCAGCCTGGTCCCGGCGTCTCGCTGGTCGAACCGTCCGGTCGAGATGATGCCGGTGTCGAACGATTCGACCCGCGAGCCGCGCCGCGACATCTCCAGATTCACCTGCGCCGCGAGCTCGGCCTCCGTCACGCCTGGAACGACCTGCGGGCCGATCACGGCCATCACCTCATCGACGATCCGCGCCGCGGCCGCCATTCGCTCCATCTCATCCGGCGACTTGATCCGGCGAAGCGGATTGATCAGGTCATCGGCGTTGGAAAGTGCTGGATCGTTCAACGCCTGGCGCACGTGGATCAGGGTCTCGGCCCAAGTCCGCGCCCCGACCGCCAACGACCGAACCGGGCGAAGGTCCGCTGCGATCCGGGCGAGGACCGCGTCAGCGTCATCCGTCTCGTTGACGATCACGAGGTCGCCCGTGGCGCCGCCGGGCAGCTCGAACTCTGTGATCATGCGGGGCAGCACGACAACGGGATCCTTTTCCGGTCGCAGGAAGGCTCCCGCCAGCCAGCCGTGACGATAACTCACATTGCCGAATGAGGGCTCACGACGCGGAATGCCAGTCAGGTACTCGAGGTCGCCCGAGATGGGCAGGAAGAGCAGGTCGATGCCTTTCTGCAGCATGGCTTCCGCGACCCTCGCTCGGCGTTTCGCGTAGTCGAACACGATTCTTGTACATTAGTGCGCATGCGAGGGGCGAAGCTCGGACCCCTTCTGGCCGGGCTGGCTGTTCTACTGGCTGCCTGCGGCGGCAGCAGTAGCGCGAATACCCCCACCACTGGGTCCACGATCATCTTCGGAGCCGCCGTGTCCTTCACCGGGGCGCAGTCGAAGGAAGGGGCACTCACCAAGCAGGGCTACGATCTGTGGCTTGATTGGATCAAGGCGCGCGGTGGGATCGTGATCAACAACATCAAGCACCCCATCGATATCAAGTACGAGGACGACCAGAGCAACGCCAACCTCTCGGCCACCCTCGTTCAGAAGTTGATCACCGACGAGAAGGCGAACTTCATCCTCGGACCATACGGGAGCGCCGCGACGGCCAGCGACGCCGTCATCGCGGAGAAGAACGGCATCCCCATGGTCGAGGCCAACGGCGCCGCCCAGTCGATCTTCAGCAAGGGCTACAAGTTCACATTCGGAGTTCTTTCTCCCGCCAACAAGTACCTCACAGGCGTGATCGACATGGCCGCGACCCTGAACCCCAGGCCGACCACGATCGCCATGTTGACGGCCAACGATAACTTCTCGGTCGAGGTGGCGAAGGCCGTTGAGGACTACGCGCCAACGAAGGGTATGCAGGTGGTCTTCACCAAACAGTACCCGGCGGCGGCGCCCGATGTGAGCAGTCTGATCAGCCAGGCAAAGCAGAAAAACCCCGACATCGTGATGAACTCGGGGCACCTGGCGGAGTCGATCGCCATCAACAAGGCGGCCAAGCAGCTTGGCCTGGACGCCAAGATCTTCGCCTACTCGGTCGGTCCATCCACCCCGGATTTCATCAACGCCCTTGGTGCCGATGCGAACTACGTCTATGACGGCTCGCAGTGGACCCCCCAGGTCAAATACAAGCCGTCCTTCTACCTGTCAGTCGCCGATTACGTCAAGGCGTACAAGGCCAAGTTCAGCAGCACCGAAGATCCCGACTACCACGTCGCCGAATCGACCGCGGCCTGCCTGGCCTTCCAGAAAGCCATCGAGAATGCGAGTTCCCTCGATCCGGGGAAGGTACGCGATGCGCTCGTTAGCCTCGATGTCATGACCTTCTTCGGCCAGATCAAGTTCGACAGCCGCGGCATCAACATCTACAAACCGATGGTAGTCGAGCAGATCCAGAACGGTACCCACTACACGGTTTTTCCCGGCGATGTGGCAAACGGCTCACCGAAGTATCCGACGCCGTCCTGGAGCTCGCGCTAGGACAGAGGTCCTCGACGTCGAACTGAGCTCGTGAGCCAATTCACCCAGCAGGTCATCCTCGGCCTCCTGCTCGGTGGAGTCTATGTCGCGGTCGCGCTCGGGTTCAGCCTGGTCTGGGGCATCCTCAACATCGTCAACCTGGCGCACGGAGCGCTGGTGATCGTCGGCTCCTACATCACCTGGGTTCTCTTCACCCGCCTCCATATCGATCCGTTTCTGAGCCTCCCGCTCGACGCACTGGCACTCTTTGTGATCGGCTATGCGCTGCAGCGAGGCGTCATCAACCGTGTGATAAGGGCACCGCTGCTGTTCACCTTCCTGCTGACGTTCGGCATCAACCTCGTGATCGTCAGCCTGCTGCTGCTGATCTTTACGGGCGATTTTCGTTCTGTCACTCCCGCGTACTCCGGCAGCGGACTGCACCTCGGAGACATCGTCATCCCCTATATCCGCCTGGGTGGTCTGGTCGCGGCCCTGGTGCTGGCGGGAATCTTGTGGGCGGTCCTGAACCGCACCCGGAGCGGCGCCGCCATTCTGGCGGTCGGAGCGGACCGCGACGCCGCCCAACTCGTGGGCGTCGACCTCCGTCATATGTACGCGTTGACCTTCGCCATCGGCGCGGCCTTCGCCGGCGTGGCCGGTGGGATCATCAGTACGTTCCAATCGATCACCCCGACGGCCGGCGATCCGTACACCCTGCAGGCCTTCGTGGTCGTCATCCTGGGCGGACTCGGCCGGGTGAGTGCAACGGTCGCGGGCGGATTGGCCTTCGGACTGATCGAGGTGCTGGGCCAGAGTGCACCTGGGCTTGGGTCCAGCTATGCGAACGCGATCGCGTTCGTGGTGCTCGTGGTGGTGCTGGTCGTCCGCCCCCGAGGACTCCTCGGCCGGCTGGCATGAGCGTGCGGCGGGCCGCCTTCGCCGTTGTCGGGCTGGCCCTCGCGTTCGTGGTCCTCGCGCCGCTGACCTCGACCGAGGCCGCCCAGCAGGCCGGCCTGCCACTGCTGACCGACAAGTTGTGGTTCCGCATCGCGACCACCGTGGCGATGTTCGTGGTGATGGCGTCGGCTTGGAATATCATCGGCGGGCTCACCGGCTACGCCAGCTTTGGCAATGTCGCCTTCTTCGGGCTGGGCGCCTACACCGCCGGCGCGGTGGTGAGCAACCTCAAGTGGCCCTTCGCGCTTTCGCTCGTCCTGGCGCCGGTCGTCGCCGCGGCCTTCGCCTTGATCGTCGGCATTCCGTTGCTCCGACTGCGAGGGCATTACTTTGCGGTCGCGACCCTCGGGGTTGGTGTCGCCGTCGGCGAAGTGGTCAACAACATCGAGCCTCTCGGAGCGGCGACCGGCCTCTTCCTCCCCATCGTCCGCTCCGACCTCTTCTTCTTTTACCTGATGCTCGGCGCCGCCCTCCTGGCGGTGCTGACCACCTGGGTCATCCTGCGCACGCGGTTCGGTTACGGGCTGCTGGCGATCCGCGAGAACGAGGAGGCGGCGGCGGTCATCGGCGTCAACACGACCTTCTATAAGGTGGCCGCCTTTTGCATCGCGGCGGCGCTCACCGGGATCGCGGGGGCGATCTTCGCCCAGTGGAACAGCTTCATCAACCAGGACAACGCCTTCGCCATCTCCGACAACGTCCAGATGATCCTGATGGCCGTCATCGGCGGGACCGGTACGGTGCTGGGGCCGGTCGCCGGCGCGATCTCGCTCGAGCTGATCATCCAGACGCTGGCCGGCGGTGGCTCAGGGTCCGTCTTTTCCCAGATCGGCCTGGGCGTCTTGCTCGCCGTGTGCGTCATCTTCATTCCGCGTGGGGTGATTGACTTCTTCGGCGGCCGGAGCCGGCTCTCGCTCCGCTATTTCCGGCAAACGTTGCGCGAGACTAGCGCATGAGCACCGCGCTATTTCCCTCCCCCGTTTACGGGGCAGGGTCAGGGCGGGGGTCCGGGCCCTCTTTTCCCTCCCCTGCTTGCGGGGGAGGGTCAGGGTGGGGGCCGCCATGACCCTGCTCGCGCTGCGCGAGGTCAGCAAGAGTTTCGGCGGCGTCAACGCCCTGACCGGCGTCACCTTCGCCGTCGAGCAGGGCGACGTCTTGGGCATCATCGGACCGAACGGCGCCGGCAAGACCACGCTGCTGAATTGCATCAGCGGGCTCTACCGCCCCGACGCGGGCGACATTCGCTGGGAGACCGCATCGATCCGGGGCCTGCCTCCCTACCGGATCGCGCGGCTGGGAATCGGGCGGACCTTCCAGATCGTCCGGCCATTCCCCTCGATGACGGTGCGCGAGAACACCGCGATGGGTGCGCTCTTCGGCCGGCCCGGCGCCCGGCTGCAGCCCGGCGCTGCCATGAACGAGGCCGATGCGGTGCTCGAC
>DATNNA010000146.1:0-5505 GCA_035602075.1 Binatus sp. (SeqCode)
GACCCGATAGTGATTGGGATCGATCATCTTCTGAATCAGGTAGAGGCTCTTGCCGTCGTTGCTGAGCGCGTCGAAGACGAAGTCACCATTGACGCGGATCGTTTTGAACGAGTCGGTCAATGCGCTCGGGCCCACCAGGAAGTTCGTCGTCATCACGCCGCCGGTGCCGTGGCCCTGACTGGTCAGCGCGAGCCACTGGCCGTTCGGCGATAGACCGGCCGTCGGACCGCGGAAGGCGATATTCGGAAGACTGTAGCCTGCCGGAATCGTGGTCTGCGCGATCGTTCGGCCCGATGCCGGGTCGATCGCCTTCAGGTTGGCGCTGCCGGTCAGATCGGTGACGATGTAGTAACGCGACCAGTCGGACGCGGGCGTCCCGATCGGCAGCTCGCGCACCACGGTGCCGGTGCCGGAATCGAGGACCTTGACGGTCTCGCCGCTATTCGAGAATCCACCCTCGAGGAAGATCAGGTAGCCGGCCGCCGCCGGGTGGGTGGCGTTGGCGCGGCCGCAGGCGGTCAGGATGGCAAAAGTAAGGATCAGCAGCGCGATCAGGCGACGGCTCATTGGCACACCTCCAGGACCTAATACATCTCGGAGGTGGGATCGGTTCCCGCGAGCTTTTCTGGGCTACGATCGGGGCAGTTTGGCGTCCTGGACCTCGACCGTGCGACACGATGCCCAGATCGTCCTGCCTCCGTTTGTCATCAGCCGTCTGATCGTCATCGTTGCAACGATCGTGGGCAGCCGCTTGATTCCACCCGGAGCATCGACCACGCTCCCAACCCATGGGGCGGCTGCGCTGCAGCCCTTCTTCCGATTTGATGCTACCTATTACCAATCGCTGTGGCAGTCCGGGTACTCGGGCCCACTGGCCGCCTATCATGCAGCTTTCTATCCGGTCTATCCGTTGCTTGTTCGCGCCACCGGCACGCTGCTGATCGGCCCGGAACTCGCCTCGTTGCTGCTCTCCAACCTCGCCTTTCTGGGGGCGTTGTTCCTGATCTATCGGATTGCGATCCGGTATCTCGAGCCTTCGGTTGCTTCCCGTTCGCTGTGGATTCTGGCCTTGTGGCCGTGGGCGATCTTCTACAGCTATCCGATGGCCGAGTCCGTCGAGCTACTCCTGGTCGCGGGCACCTTGCTCCTGATGGAGCGCGGGGCGTGGGTAGGGAGCGGCGTCGTGGCTGCGCTCGCCGGAGCCAGCCGTCCGAGCGGCATCCTGACCAGCCTTGCTTTCGCCGGCGAGTTCATTGCGCGCGTTAGAACCCCGCACCCCGACCCTCCCCGCAAGGGGGGAGGGAGCTACGGAGAGTCATGATTGGCGGCCTGCTGAGTCCGCTCGGGCTGGTCGCCTTCTGCCTCATCCTGCTGGTACAAATGGGAAACCCGGTCGGCTTTCTGCACGCCCAGAGTCTGTGGTTAGGCCCACATCCCCGCAACCCGCTGTTCCCGATCACCTCGACATTGCGGTTGGTGACCTGACACGACATCTTCGATACGGAGGCGCCGGTGTTCCCGGTCCTCGTGGGTTTCGTGGCCGCCATCGTGTGGACGGTCCGGAGGCTGCCGCTCCGATACGCCGTCTGGGGCGTCGGGTTCCTGGTCGTGGCTGTTCTCCAGGCTTATTACGTCCGGTCGTTTACCGCCGCCCCGCGTCACGTGGTCGAGTGGTTCCCGTTCTTTTTCGCGGTCGCCACCCTGTTACGCCCGGCGCGCGCTTGGTTCTTGACACCGATCTGGCTGGTCGCATCGAGCCTGCTGCTCGCCGCCTACGCCGCGGCGTTCGGTTCGTGGCACTACGTCTCTTAGGCTTTAGCCAGGCGTTCGCGGAAGTAGGCGATCGTCTTGGCGAGGCCGGCGTCGAGCGACGTTCGCGGTTCCCAGCCGAGGAGCTTGCGGGCGCGGGTCAAATCGGGGCGGCGCTGCTTGGGGTCGTCCTCAGGGAGCGGCTTGAAGACGATCTCACTCTTGCTTCCGCTCAGGTCCCGGATGCGGGTGGCGAGCTGGAGCATGGTGACCTCGTCGTCGGTCCCCAGGTTGACGGGTTCGGCGTAGTCGGTCGCCAATAGTCGAACGATGCCCTCGATCAGGTCGTCGACGTAGCAGAGACTCCGAGTCTGCGAGCCGTCGCCATAGACCGTGAGGGGCTGGTTCTGCAGCGCTTGCAGCAAGAAGTTCGGTACGGCGCGACCATCATTGGTACGCATCATCGGCCCGTACGTATTGAAGATGCGAACGATGCGCGTCTTCATGCCGTGAGTGCGGTGATAGGCCATCGTGAAGGCCTCGGCCGCGCGCTTCGCCTCGTCGTAGACCGCGCGCGGGCCGATCGGGTTGACGTTGCCCCAGTACGTTTCGGGCTGCGGATGAACTTTGGGATCGCCATAGACCTCGGAGGTGGAGGCCAGGAAGAAGGTCGCGCCCTTGGCGCGCGCCAGGCCCAGCATGTTGTGGGTGCCGAGGGTGCCGACCTTGAGGGTCGCAATCGGGTGGTCGGCGTAGTCGATCGGTGAGGCCGGTGACGCAAAATGCAGGACCGCGTCGACCGGGCCATCGATATAGAGCGCCTCGCTGACGTCGTGCTGAATCGATTGAAACCGGTCGTTGCCGCCGAGATGCGCCAGGTTCTTGGCCGCGCCGGAGATCAGGTTGTCGACGGATAGCACTTGCCAGCCGTGGTGGAGCAGACGCTCGCAGAGGTGCGACCCCAAAAACCCTGCGCCGCCGGTGACGATCGCACGCCCAGCCACCGGTCCGGAGTATAAGGGAAAGCTAAGAACGCCCGACCCCTCGGTAGACGAAGCCGCGGTCTCGCATGGTCTTCGGGTCGAAGATATTGCGGCCGTCGACGATCACCGGACGGCGCATCAGACCCTTGATGCGATCGAGGTCGAGCTGGCGAAACTCATCCCACTCGGTCACGATCAGTAGGGCATCGGCGCCCGCCGCGACGGCGTAGGGGTCCTTGCAATACTCGATCGAGTTCATCTGCGCCTTGAGAACCGGCATCGCCTTCGGGTCGTAGGCGCGCACCTCGGCGCCCTTCTGCAGAAGG
The DNA here is from genome assembly GCA_035602075.1 of Binatus sp. (SeqCode). GTDB lineage: Bacteria > Chloroflexota > Dormibacteria > CF-121 > CF-121 > CF-13. The sequence continues at coordinate 3,059 of DATNNA010000146.1, forward strand.
TTCTCGATGACGTCGATCGCGGGCGCCTCGCGCACGTCGTCCGTATTCGGCTTGTACGCCAGGCCGAGGATGCCGATCACCTGGCCACGCAGTCCCCCAAGCACCTCACGCAGCTTCTCGACGACGAGCGTCCGCTGATCGAGATTGATCTCCATGACGGCGTCGAGCAGCTCGGGATGATACCCCATCGTCTCGGCCATCCGCGCGAGCGCTTTGACGTCCTTGGGAAAGCAGGAGCCGCCATAGCCGATGCCTGCATCGAGAAAGAGCGGACCGATGCGGCGGTCCATGCCCATCCCCTCGGAGACCACCTTGACGTCGGCGTCCACGCGTTCGCAGATGCGAGCCATCTCGTTGATAAAGGAAATGCGGGTGGCGAGGAAGGCGTTCGAGGCGTACTTGATCATCTCGGCGGTGTGGAGATCCGTGATCAGGATCTTGGTGTCGAGCTTGCTGTAAAGGGCGGCCACCGACCGAGCGGCTGCCTCATCGTTGGAGCCGAAGACCAGCCGGTCGGGATGCATGAAATCGTGGATGGCGCTGCCTTCACGAAGAAACTCGGGGTTGGAGACCACGTTGAACGGGATCTCGTCCCCCAGGTTCTCGCCGACGATCCGGGCGACGATATTTCCGGTTCCGATCGGCACGGTGCTCTTGTTGACGATCGTGACCGTCTTTTTCATCGCGCCCGCGATGGCCTTGGCCGCTTGCTTGACATAGACGAGATCCGCCTCCCCCCGGCGGCCGGGCGGGGTGCCGACCGCGATGAACACGAAATCGGCATTCGGGATGCCGGCGTTGTAGTCGCTGGTGAACAGCAGCCCGCCAGCCTTCAGGGTCTCGGTCATCAGGTCCGCGAGGCCGGGCTCGTAGATCGTCGGCTCGCCGGAACGGAGCCGTGCCACTTTGGCCTCGTCGATATCGACGCCGACGACCCGGTGGCCCAGCTTCGCCAGGCAGACGGCGGTGGTCAATCCAACGTAGCCGGTGCCAATAACCGCGATGGCACTCATGTCTCAGAGAGTGTAACGAAGGAGGTTCGCGAAGGACGCCCCGGGGGACAAGATCGAGGATGCGCTGACGTTTTTCCCGCGTGGGCAAGGTTCGGATCCGCCACCTCCTGGTGGCGGGAGGCGCCGGCTTCCTGGGATCGGCCTTCGCGCGGGATCGGCTTCGCGCCGACCCGGAGATCCTGATCACCGCCCTGGACGCCGTTCGGCGGCCGGGCGCCGACGGGGACCTGGCCGACCTGGCCGACGACCGGCGCTTCAAACTGGTCAGGGGCGATGTCCTGGATCGGGCCATCGTCGATCAACTGGCAGGAGAGGCTGACGCGATCATCAACTTTGCCAGCGAGGAGTTCACTGGGAGTGGCGCTTCGGACGGGCCGACGTTCGCCCGATCGGATATAGAGGGAACGGCCGTGCTGCTCGAGGCGGCCCGCAAATTCCAGCACCAGCGATTCCTGCTGGTCAGTACCGGCGAGGTCTACGGGCCGCTCAAGTCGTCGCCCAACCGTGAGGAGGATCGGATCGCCCCCCGCAGCCTGGCGGCTGGGGCCCGGGCCGCCGCCGAGGCCCTGGCGGGCGCCTACCACGCCGGCCATGGTGTCCCAGTCCTGATCACGCGCGGCGCGGCGGCCTATGGCCCGCGGCAGCCGGTGAACCAGCCGATTGCCAGCCTGATCACGAGTGCGCTGACCGGCCAGACCGTCTTCGTCGATGGCCACGGCTCGGGGACGCGCGACTACCTCCACGTCGACGACCTGGTGGCCGGTATCGCGCGAGTCTTGTGGAAGGGTGAGCCGGGAAGCGTCTACAACATCGGGGCCGCGGTCCAGGTCAGCGGCAGTCAGCTGGCCGAGACGATCCTCGAAAGCTCGGGTAAGCCCGCCTCGCTCAAGCGGCTCACGAAAGAAGGACCGGACTGGTCGTACGCGATGGACACGAAGAGGATGCGGCCGCTCGGCTGGGACCCGCAGATCGGGTTCGCCGAGGGGATCCGCCTGACCGTGGAATGGTACCGGCGGAACGAGGCGTGGTGGCGGTTGCGCGACACCATCGTCGCCTAGATCTCCCTCCCTCGTTTACGCGGGGAGGGCTCGCCTAGATTTCCCTCCCCCGTTTACGGGGGAGGGCAGGGTGGGGGCATAAAAAAAGAGGCGCCCCGCAGGGCGCCCCTGTCGAACCTCGAGTCTCGGCTAGGCGGCGCGGACGTGATTCGCCCGCGGTCCCTTCTGGCTCTGCTCGATGTCGAAGCTGACGGCCTCGCCACCACGCAGGCTGTCGAAGTTCAGCGAGGTGTCAACGCCACTCTGATGGAAGAAATATTCCTTGCCATCATCGGCGGCGATGAACCCAAATCCGCGGTCGGACACGATTTTCTTTACGGTGCCTTTTGGCATTGCCCGTTCTCCTCCTCTCGAACACCGAATTGAACGCATCGGC
>DATNNA010000147.1:0-3705 GCA_035602075.1 Binatus sp. (SeqCode)
CCCATCACGAACCCGCCCGCGATGACCAGGAAGAAGATGGGCGAAAAGCCGAGCAGCCCGATGACGATGACGAGCCGAAGCGTGGCATCGATCGCGACCAGCGCCGCCAGCACCGCCAGCAAGCGCGTCGACAGGCGATGGGTTTGGAGGGCAACCCCCAGCACGACCAACGCAGAGACCGCGACCAGGGCGCTGAAGAGCACCACCGGCTGCGGAAAAGCCGGACCGAGCACGAGCGGACCGATGAAGAGCGCGAGCCCGGCGCTGGTGAGCCCGAGCAAGAGCGCGTCTTCGGCACGGGCAGCGAACCAGTTGCTCAGAGCGGTACCTCCTCCGGCAGAAGCCAGCCGCGGCCGACGAGCTTGCTGATTTGTGTCGCGAAGACCAGGGAGTCGCTCAACACCATGGCGGGTGGACCGTCCGCGTAGATTTCGCCGTCCGCCATCAGCAGGACGCGATCCGCCGTGCGGGCCGCCCATTCGACGTCGTGCGTGGCGACGAGGATGGCGGCGCCCCCACTCGCCCGGGTCCGAAGGTAGGCGCTGAGCGCCCGCTTCACCGCGGGATCGAGTCCACGGGTCGGTTCGTCGAGCAGCAGGAGGTCGGCTCGCGCGCCCATCAACGCGATGGCCAGCTGCTGACGCTCACCGGAGCTCAAGTCGCGCGGATAACGGTGCAGCCAGGCGGCGAATGGCGCGACGACCTCCGCGGACTGGCCTCGCAATTCCTCATCGACGGTGGGTGCGAACAGCAACGAATCGGCATCCTGCGGCACGTAGGCAGCGACACCGTCGTGCGTGATGCTGCCGCGCTGTGGCCGCATCAGTCCGGCGATCAACCGCAAGAGCGTGGTCTTTCCCGATCCGTTGCGTCCCATCAACGCGACGACCTGACCGCGGCGCAGTGTCAACGAGAGTCCCTGCACCGCGGGCGCCGCGTCGTAGCGATGGTCCAGGCCTTCCACCCTGCAGACGACTGGGCCAGCACCGTCGCGGAAATCTCCCTCAGCCCTTGCGGGGGAGGGTCGGGGTGTGGGGTCGGCTGGCAAGCGTTGGGCGAAGACGCGGGCATCGCGCAGTCCCAGCGGGATCGGTGTCCAACCTGCCCGGAGCGCCAGGTCGACCACCGGCGGTCGCGCTCCGCCTTCGGCAAGCGCGATTCGCGGCGGCTGGTCGCGCAGCACCCCGCCCTCGAGGGTCCAGATGCGATCGACGAAGGGCGCGATCCGCTCAACCCGATGCTCGGCGATCACAGTCGTCATGCCGAGCTCGGCAACCAGCCGGAGCACGACCTGGAGAACATCCTCGGCGGCCTGCGGGTCGAGTTGGGAGGTTGGCTCATCGAGAACGAGCGCATCCGGATGCATGGCCAGAGCCGCCGCGATCGCGACGCGCTGCCGTTCGCCCCCCGACAGGCTATCGATCCGGCGGCGCCGTAGCGGGTTGATGCCCACCTGGTCGATCACTTCCTCGACACGCTTTCGCATCAGCGACCTGTTGAGTCCCAGGTTCTCGAGACCAAAGGCGAGCTCCGCCTCCACGTCCTCGAGCACGAACTGCGCATCCGGATGCTGAAAGACGAAACCGATGTGCGTTCCGAGCTGGCGCGGCGGGTGCTCCCTCGTATCGAGGCCGCAGACCAGGACCCGGCCGCGGAACTGGCCGCCGGTGCTGTGGGGAACCAGGCCGTTCAGGCAGCGAAGCAGCGTTGACTTTCCGCTGCCAGAAGGGCCGCGGAGGAGGATCACCTCGCCGGGTTCGACGGCGGCCGTGATCTCGCTCAGGGCCGGCCGGTCGGCCTCCGGGTAGCGATAGCTGACGGCATCAAGCGTGATGACGGGCATGGTCCACTCGAGAAAGGCTGGCGCTGACGGCGGGCACCGCCAGCAGGCCGACGGCAAGCAGCCGAGCGGGGTTGGGCACCGCCGGCACCAGGTCGAGGTACGGGTTGTACGGTGCGACCGGTAACAGTGCGATGGCGACGATGGCGGTGACGGAGGCGACGACGACCAGCACGTCCGGGGCTGTCCAGCGGAACGGACGGTAGCGGGACCGCCGGCCGCTGCCGAAACCGCGCGCGTCCAGTGACTCGCCATACTGCAGCGCTCGCTCGAGCGTCGTGAGTAGGAGCGGCAACAGCAACGCGGGCGCCGATCGCCAGCCGGTGCGCTGTCCGCGGAGCTGACGCGCCTCTCGGATCGATTGAAACGCGGCGAGCGTTTTCGGTGCGAAGGCGAGGGCGAGGGCAACCGTGGTGCCTGCCCGGTACAGCGGGCGCGGCAGGATCGCGACGAAGTCCGCGCTATGCACGGCGGTCTGCAGCACGGCGAAGACGGCGACCGTCAGCAACAGCGCGAACCCGGTCGAGGCCCCAAATACGACGGCGTCGAGGGTCCAGCGTCCGCCGATGAATGGCACCGCCGGCAGCGTAAAAAGCACGTGTTGCCCGAAGCGGCTGAGGGCGGCGCTAAAGAGGATGGGCACGAGTGCCAGCGCCAGGGCGAACTTCCAGGTGCCGGCGCGACGCCGCCCACGGTATGGCAGAAAGACGTTGATCACGACGAGCAGCAGCAATGCCTGGAGATACGGATTGCGGTCGATGAACGCCGCAGCGAGCGCCGCGGTCGTCCAGGCACCCCAGGCCAGCGGGTGGCGAATCACGGGGCTCGCCTACGGAGATTGATGGCGCCCAGTGCCAGGAGCAGGATCGCCATACTCCCAAACGCCAGCCAGGGCCCCATCGGCGTCGGTTTCGGGGGCTGCGTGGGCGGCCCCGTCGAGGCCAGCACGGCATCGGGCCTTGGTGAGGCCGACGGCGCCACCGCCTCGAGACTGGCGGTGGGTGCCGGCGTTGACGTGGCTACTGGGGTCGCGTGATTCGTTGCCATTGCGGCGGGCGGCGCCGCGGGCGCGCCGCAAACCGAGGCAAACGCCACGTTACCGGGAGCCTGGTTCGCCCCGATGGCGTAGTGCCATCCATCCATGTCCCCGTCGCGCAGCACCGATGAGCTGGCGCCGAACGCGGATGTTTGCCAGCCGCCGCCCTGCCGATAGAAGTACTGCCAGTACGGTCCGGACCCAAAGCACCCCGGCGGAACGGTCGATGGTTCTCGATCGAGCTGGCACATTGCAGCCCCGATCGAACCGAAACTCTCTTCCTCATGCTGCACGCCCGACCGCTCGACGAGCTGGAGCCCGGTGATCTTGTCTTCCGCGAAGGCCACGCAGCGCGTGATGACGCTCCCGCTCGCGTGCTGGATCACCAGCGCGGCATGATGGATCGCCGCGTGGGCCGGGCGGATGGAGAGGAGGGCGGCCATGAGCGCCGCCGACGCGGCGGCGCTCAGCCAGATCGTCTTTCGGGTTCTCAACGAGCGCGTCGGCGGAGCCTCCAGCCGAGCGCCACCATGGCGATTGCGGCAACGATGGGCAGAAACGGTGCGGGATGCGGCGCTGCCCCGGTGGCCGCGAGTTGTTGCGCGGGCGGTGTTGGCGCCGGTGTGGGCGCCGCTGTGGGCGTCGGTGCCGGCGTGGCTGTCGGAACCGGTGGGCACGTCGACGGCATCACGCCTTCGGTCCGCTTGACCGGAAGGTATTTCGAGGCCAGCGCCGTGAGCGCCTGCGTGGTGGACAACGGGTCCGGCGCCGCGGTCTGAGAGGAGCCGGGCCGCGAGAATCCGAGGCCTCCGTTCTCGAACTGGAAAGT
>DATNNA010000148.1:0-8699 GCA_035602075.1 Binatus sp. (SeqCode)
GGCGACGATCCCGCCGAACGCGGATCGCCGATCGCAGTTGAGCGCGCGATCGAAGGCGTCGGCGGCGTCTTTCCCGATGGCCACCCCGCAGGGGTTGGCGTGTTTGATGATGGCGACCGCGACATCCGGAAAATCGGCAACGAGTGACCAGGCGGCCTGGGCATCGAGCAGGTTGTTGTAGGAGAGCTCGAGCCCCTGCCATTGCTTGGCCCCCGCAATTCCACCGCCGCCGGCCGTCCGATAGAGCGCCGCCGACTGATGGGGATTCTCGCCGTAACGGAGGTCGCGCACCTTGTGGCCGCCGAGGGTGAAGTCCTGCGGTAGCGTTGTCTGCGCGTTCGGCCCCCGGAGGTGCTCGCCGATGGCGGCGTCGTAGGCCGCGGTGTGAGCAAAGGCCACGGCGGCGAGGTGACGCCGCAGCGACGCCGAAACCCCGCCCGGGTTCTTCAACGCCTCGAGGACAGCCGGGTAATCGCTCGGCCGCACCACCGGCACGACGTGGTCGTGGTTCTTGGCCGCCGCGCGCAGCAGGGTCACCCCCCCGATGTCGATCGACTCGATCGTTTCGGCATGGCCGGCCCCGGATGACACCGTCTCGACGAAGGGGTAGAGATTGACGACCACCAGGTCGATCAGCTGCAGCTCGCGGTCGGCAAGCTCCTGCAGATGACGCGGCTCGTCGCGGCGCGCCAGGATGCCGGCGTGCACATTGGGGTGCAGCGTCTTCACCCGCCCATCCAGCATCTCCGGGAATCCCGTCAACTCCTGGAGCGCGTGGACGGGGATGCCCGCCTCGCGCAGCACACGCTCGGTGCCGCCGGTCGCGTACATCGTGACGCCGAGGCCATCGAGGCCGCGGGCGAAGTCGACGAGGCCGCTCTTATCCGAGACGCTGAGGAGCGCGTTCACACGGGCAGCGGAAGGGGCTGTCCCGCGATCCGCCTCACCACCTCGGGCAGCAGGCTGTGCTCCTCGGCCTGGATGCGCTCACGGAGGCTCTCCACGGTGTCGTCGGGCCTGACCTGGACGCGCCGCTGCGCCAGAATTGGTCCTTGATCGACATCCTTGGTGACGACGTGGATCGTGCAGCCAGTCTCGGCGACGGCGGCCTCCAGCGCCATGGTGACCGCATCCATGGTGCCGGCAAACTCGGGAAGCAGGGACGGATGGACGTTGATGATCCGCCCTTCGAATTCCCGCGTGAAGGTCCGCTCCAGGATGGCGTCATAGCCGGCGCAGACGACCAACTCCACACCGTGCTGGCGAAGCATCGTCACCATCGCCCAATCACGCTTCTTGCGATCGGGGAAATCAGCCAGACGAAACACGTGGCGGGAGATGCTGGCCTTCTTCGCAATCTCGAGCGCCGGACAGTCACGATTGGCGCAGACCATCACCACCCGCGCGGGATAGAGCGGGTCTTTCGCGGCCTGGATCAGCGCCTGCAGGTTGCTGCCCCGGCCGGAGACCAGGACGCCAACCCGAAGCCGGCTCACTCTAGGATTTGGACACGCCGCTGCTCGGACGCCACGATATCGCCGACCACGAAAACCTCGCCGTCGAGAATCCGAAGCGCGGTGGCGGCGCTGGCCTCATCGACCACGACTATCATCCCGATCCCCATATTGAAGGTTCGCCACATCTCCTCGTCGGGGGTGAAGGGCGCGAGATAGGAGAAGATGGCCGGCTCCGGCCAGGCGCCGCGCTGAAGGCGGGCCCCGAGACCAACGGGAAGGATGCGCGGCAGGTTCCCCACGATTCCTCCACCGGTGATATGCGCGAGTCCCTTGATCTCGACCGCTTCCCGCAGGCGGCGCACCGGATCCAGATAGGCGCGATGGGGAGCGAGCAGGGCGTCCAGCACCGTCTCGTCGGTGCCGGGGATCGTCTGTGTCAGCGCCCGGCTTGGAATCACGCGGCGCGCCAGGCTGTAGCCGTTGGTGTGGAGGCCAGTGGAAGGCAGGGCGAGCAACGCATCGCCGACACGGATCGATGTGCCATCGATGATCGCGTCGCGCTCGCAGACGCCGACCATGAAGCCGGCGATGTCGTACGTGGCGGGCTGATAGAGGCCCGGCATCTCCGCCGTCTCGCCGCCGAGCAGCGCGCAGTTGACGCGCCGGAGCGCATCCGCCATGCCGGCGACCACCTCGGCCACGACCGGCGGGTCCAGGATGCCGGTCGCCACGTAATCCAGGAAGAAGAGCGGCTCGGCGCCCGCTGTCAGCACGTCGTTCACGCAGTGGTTGACGAGGTCGGCGCCGATCTGGGCGTGACGGCCCGCGCCGGCGGCCAGCAGGACCTTGGTGCCAACACCGTCGGTGCTCGCCACCAGGATGGGCTGCCGATAGCGGCGCGTATCGAGGGCGAACAGTCCGCTGAATGGGCCCACACCCGCGAGGACCTCGGGGCCCTGGGTCGATGCCGCCAGCGGCTTGATCAGCTCGACCGCCCGGTTGCCGGCGTCGATGTCAACGCCCGAATCGCGGTAGGTCGTCATCTCGGAACCGTCTCCAGCGCCAGTTTGTCCATCTCGAGCTGCACCGGAACTGGAACCGGGTAATCGCCGTCGAAGCAGGCCATGCAGAAGCCGTTGACGTTTTTCACCGCCCGGAAGAGCCCGGCCTTGCTCAGGTACTTCAAGGAGTCGGCCCCGATCAGGTGCTCGACCTCGTCCACGCTCCGGCCGGAGGCGATCAGCTCCGAACGACTGGCGATGTCGATGCCCATGAAACAGGGCCACTGGATCGGCGGGCTGCTCACTCGAAAATGGACCGACTTGGTCCCGGCGCGGCGCAATTCCTCGACAATCTTGCGGCTGGTGGTGCCGCGCACGATCGAGTCGTCGACGAGCACAACGCGCTTGCCGGCGAGGATGTCGCGCAGCGGATTGAACTTCAGCTTGATACCAACGTTGCGTAACCGCTCGTTCGGCTGGATGAAGGTGCGCGTGATATAGCGGCTCTTGATCAGGCCCTCGCTGTAAGGGATGCCGCTGGCCTCGGCGAAGCCAACCGCGGCCGGCGTACCGGAGTCGGGCAGCGAGATGACGATGTCAGCGTCGGCGGGCGCCTCGCGAGCCAGTTCGCGGCCCATGTTGCGACGGGCCTCGTACAGCGACTGCCCTTGCAGGTGCGAGTCCGGCCGCGCGAAGTAGATGAACTCGAACATGCACATCGCTTTACGCGGCGAGGGCATCAGCTGCTCCGCGGCCGGCTCGCCATGCCCGAGCACGACCGCCTCGCCAGGCTCGATCTCGCGAATAAACTCGGCCCCGACCGTGTCCAGGGCGCAGGTTTCGGAGGTAATGATGGCGCCGCCGTCCGGCAGGCGCCCGAGGCAAAGGGGACGGATCCCGAGAGGGTCACGCACGCCGACCAGCGCGTCCTTCGTAAGGAACAGCAGGCAGTACGCGCCCTGCAGCCGCGGCAGCGCGCGGCGCAGGACGGAAACGATGTCCAACCCCATGGTGTGCGCGACCAGCTCGGCAAGGACCTCGGTGTCGCTCGAGGTCTTGAAGCGAACGCCTTGCTGCGCGAGGTCGTCGCGGAGCACCTGGGTATTCGTGAGGTTGCCGTTGTGGGCGATGGCGATCGTCCCGAGCTGCGGGTGTTCGACCATGATGGGCTGCGCGTTCTCGAGCCGGTTCGAGCCGGTTGTCGAGTAGCGGGTGTGACCAAGCGCGAGGTGGCCGGTCAGGCCCTCGAGCGATGCCTGATCGAATGCCTGCGCCACCAGCCCCATGTCCTTGTGCATCCGCATCACGCGCCCATCGCTGGTCGCGATCCCCGCGCTCTCCTGGCCGCGGTGCTGCAGCGCATAGAGCCCGAAATACGTGAGGTTGGCGACATCCTCGCCGGGCGCGTCGATACCGAACAGGCCGCATTCTTCGTGCATCCGTTCGTCGGCCATGGGATGGCGCATCAGAATGCTGTCTCCCAGGCCTGCCGCAGGGTCTCGAGTGAGATGCGGATGTCGGACCCGACCTGAAGATCTTCGCCCCCCACCACGCCGATCGCCTGAAGCGGAACGTGGTGCTTGTTCATCAGCTTTTGCAACTCCGGAACTCGGCGAGGCGCGACGCCGACGATAATGCGTCCCTGCGACTCACCGAAGTAGGCGGCCTCGCGGCTGACCGGACCGGCGATGCCAGGGCAACGAAGCCCACGACCCCCGTACAGGGCGCTTTCCGCCAGCGCGATCAGCAGCCCTCCGTCGGAAACATCGTGCGCGCAGCGTAGCACCCCTTTGCCGATGGAATCGAGCATCGCGGCGTGCAGACGACGCTCCGCCTCGAAGCTCACCGTGGGTGGCCGGCCCTCGAGTGGGGCACCAAGCAGTCGCAAGTACTCACTGCCGGCGAGCTCCTCGCGCGTCTCGCCAAGCAGGAAGACGATATCCCCGTCTTCCTGGAAGCCGGCGGGGCATCGAAGAGAGAGATCGTCGAGCAGGCCGACCATCCCGACCACGGGTGTCGGCGGGATGTTGCGTTCGCTGGTCTCGTTGTAGAGGCTGACGTTGCCGCTCACGACCGGCAGTTCCAGGGCGCGGCAGGCATCGGCGAGACCACGGACACTTTCCTGCAGCTGGCCGAAGATCAACGGCCGCTCGGGATTCCCGAAGTTCAAGCAGTTCGTCACCGCGATCGGGCGCGCGCCGGTACAGACGATGTTGCGGGCCGCCTCCGCCACGGCGGCTCTGGTGCCCTCGTACGGGTCCAGCGCGACGTACCTCGGATTGCCGTCGGTCGTCAGCGCCAAGCCCTTGTTGGTCCCGGGGACGCGCAGCAGGGCGGCGTCGAAACCCGGACCGGTCACGGTATTGTCCTGCACCTGGTGGTCGTAGGTCCGGTAGATCGGTCGCCGGCTGCGGAGGTTCGGGCTGGCGATGAGATCGAGCAGGATCGCTTCGGGTTCCTCGACCGCCGGCATCACGGGCGCCGCTTGCTTCTCCGCAAACACAGCGGCCGGTGTTCGGAGCGGAACAGCGTCGATCAGCGCCTTCAGCGGCAGATCCGCGACCAGGGCGCCGCGCTCGCGCACCCGGATGCGTCCCGTTCCCGTGATCGTCCCGATCCGATCCGCGTGCAACTCGAAATAGTCGAAGACCTCGCGTGCGGAGGCCTCCGCGTCCGGCCGCACCACGATCAGCATGCGTTCCTGTGACTCGGACAGCATGACGTCGTAGGCCGACATGCCCTGCTCCCGGCGGCTGACCCGGTCGACGTCGATGTCGATCCCGCGGTGGCCGCGGTGCGCCAGCTCGGCGGCGGCACTCGTCAAGCCCGCGGCGCCGAGATCCTGGATGGCGGTGACGCCATCGAGCTCGTTGAGCCGCAGGCATGCCTCGCAGAGCAGCTTTTCGAGAAATGGGTTCCCGACCTGGACCGCAGGACGGCGCTCCGCGGACCGCTCGTCCATTTCCACCGAGGCAAAGGTCGCGCCATGGATGCCATCACGCCCGGTGTCGGCGCCGACCAGGAGCACGACGTCGCCGGCACGGTCGGCGCTGGCGCGGCGCAACCGCTCGTGGCGGACCACGCCGACACACATGGCGTTGACGATCGGGTTGTCGGCGTAGCCGTCGTCGAAGTAGACTTCGCCACCAACGGTTGGACAGCCGAAGCAGTTGCCGTAGCCGCCGATGCCGGCGACGACCCCATGGAACAGGTGTCGGCCGCGGCCGAAATCGAGCGGGCCGAAACGCAGCGCGTCGAGGATCGCGATCGGCCGCGCCCCCATCGCGAAGACGTCCCGAAGGATCCCGCCAACGCCGGTGGCCGCACCCTGATAGGGCTCGATCGCCGACGGATGATTGTGCGACTCGATCTTGAAGACGACCGCCAGCCCGTCGCCGATGTCGACCGCGCCGGCGTTCTCGCCGGGTCCCTGGAGGACGTGCGGTCCCTCGGTCGGCAGCTGGCGCAGGAGCGCCTTGGAAGTTTTGTAGGCGCAGTGTTCACTCCACAGTGCGCCGAACATGCCGATCTCGAGGTCGTTCGGGTCACGCCCGATCGCCCGCACGATGGCGCGATATTCCGTCTCGTTGAGGGCGACGGCGTCCAGCTGGGCGCGATCGATCGCGACTGCCATCAAACCGCCACCCGCGCCAGCGCACGAATGGCCGAGCGAAACACGATCAACCCATCGTCCCCGCCCAGCAGCGCCTCGCAGGCCCGCTCGGGGTGCGGCATCAGGCCGACGACGTTGCCGCGGGCGTTGGAGATGCCTGCGATGTTCCGCAGTGACCCATTGGGATTCGACTCGGCGGTCACCCGGCCGTCAGGTGCGCAGTAGCGAAACACCACCTGCCCATTGCGTTCCAGCGTATCCAGGGTTTCCGCATCGGCGAAGAAGTTGCCCTCGCCGTGGGAGATCGGGATCCGCAGCACCTGCCCGGGGCGGCAGTCGAGCGTGAAGGCCGAGTTGCTCTGCTCGACACGCAGATGGACCCACTCGCAGCGAAACTCGCAGGACGCGTTCCTCAGGAGCGCTCCAGGCAACAGCCGCGCCTCTTGCAGGATCTGAAAGCCGTTGCAAATGCCCAGCACCAGGCCGCCGCGGTTCGCGAAGTCGGTGACCGCCTCCATCACGGGCGCGAAACGGGCAATGGCGCCGCAGCGCAAGTAGTCGCCGTAAGAGAAGCCGCCGGGAAGGATGACCAGCTCCAGGCCGTCGACACTCTGCTCCCGATGATCGATGTAGCGCACGGGTTCCTGGAGGACATCGAGAAGCGCGTGGGCACAATCCCGGTCACTCCACGTGCCGGGGAAGACTACGATTCCCGTCCTCAAGAACCCCCACCCCGACCGGAACGTCTCAAACGCTCGCTTGGCACTGAAGCGCCGCTCGCGTGGGCCGACGGGCCCGCCCCCGCAACGACCGGGGAGGGAGACTCGACTTGGAGTTCGATACGGTAATCCTCGATGACGGCGTTGGCCAGGAGCTGCCGCGCCATGTCGTCGACTCGCGCCCGGGCCTGGGCGGCATCGGGTTCGTCGAGCGTCAGCACCAGGTACTTGCCGGAGCGCACCTCCGAGACCGAGTCGAAACCGAGCGCATGCAGCCCGCCCCTGATGGTCAGTCCCGCCGGGTCGTTGACCACCGGCTTGAGCGTCACGAACACCTCGGCGCGGTATCTCATGGCCGCGTCACCGCATAGCGGAAGGCGAGGCGTCGCAGTGCCTCCAGGTAGCGCGCGCTCGTTCCCTCGATAACCTCAAGGGGAAGTGGCGGAGCGGGCGGTTGCTTGTCCCAGCCGATCTGTTCGAGATAGTCGCGCAGGTACTGCTTGTCGAAGGACGCCTGCGGCCCGCCCGGCTGATAACGTTCGAGATCCCAGAAGCGCGAAGAATCTGGTGTCATCACCTCGTCGATCAGGATGACCTCGCTGTTGTGAAAGCCGAATTCGAACTTCGTGTCCGCGAGGATCAAGCCGCGCTCCAGGGCCCGCTCGGCGCCGAACTGATACAGGGCGAGGCTCGCCCGCTCGAGGGTCTGCGCGAGCTCTTGGCCGGTCTGCCTGGCCAGCTCGGCACGCGAGATATTCTCATCATGCCCAGTTAGGGCTTTGGTAGCCGGGGTGAAGATCGGTTCGGGAAGGCGGTCGCTTTCCTTCAGGCCAGCCGGCAGCCGGTCACCGGCGATCGACCCCGTGCGCTGGTAGTCCTTCCAACCCGATCCCGAGATGTAGCCGCGAACGACGCACTCGAACATGATCGGCTCCGCCATCACCACGCGCATCGCCCGTTCTCGCAGGTCCGGCTCAGAATCGAGAAGTTCTTGCGAGATCGACTGGTCGCCGGCCATGTGGTTCCGGATCAGCTGGGTCGTTTCCGACAGCCAGCCGTGCGTGAGCCAGTTGAGTACCCGCCCCTTGTCCGGAATCGCGGTTGGCAAGACGACATCGAAGGCGGAGATCCGATCGGTCGACACCATCAGAAGCTCGCGATCGTTCAGCCGATAGGTATCACGCACCTTGCCCCGAGAGTGGAGCGGGAGCGGCAGCGATGTGGTCAGAATGGCGGTCAAGTGCCCCCACCCTGCCCTCCCCCGCGAGCGGGGGAGGGAGATTTCGTTACTGAAGGGCGAGCGGGCGATGTCGACGCGGGTTCGATGCCGAGGCGGTCAAACGTCACGTCCAGATGGCGCAGGTAGAAGGCTGGATCGAAAAGCTCCGCCAGCTCGTCGGCGGTCAGCCGCTCGCGAACCTCCGGGCTTTGCCCGACGATCGCCTTGAAGTCCTGGCCACCGTCGAGCGCGCTGAGAGCCGCTCCTTGCACGACACGGTAGGCGTCGTGGCGCGACATTCCCTTCTGCACCAGCGCCAGCAGTACGCGCTGGGAGAACACGACGCCGCCGCTGCGATATAGGTTGGCGCGCATTCGCTCACGGTCGATTGTCAGTCCTTCGAGGATCTCTGCCATCAGCTGCAGCATGTAATCGAGCAGCGTGCAGGCGTCCGGAAAGATGATCCGCTCCGCCGAGGAATGGCTGATGTCGCGCTCGTGCCAGAGCGCCTGGTTTTCCAGCGCGGTCTGCGCATAGCCGCGCACGACGCGAGCGAGGCCGCAGACCCGCTCGCTCAAAATCGGGTTGCGCTTGTGCGGCATCGCCGAGGAGCCTTTCTGCTCCGCTCCGAATGGCTCGCGCACTTCCGAGACCTCACTGCGCTGCAGGTGCCGGATGTCGGTGGCAAAT
>DATNNA010000149.1:0-13784 GCA_035602075.1 Binatus sp. (SeqCode)
CCGGCAGCTGTAGCGGTGCGACAGCCGGTCGATCAACACCTGGCGGCTGACCCGCAGGTAGATCACCGCGTCGACCCGCCGCCCGAGCTGATCGAGCGTGCGGTCCAACGCCTCGGCCTGGGCGACCGTCCGCGGGAAGCCGTCGAGGATGAAGCCGTCCTTGGCGTCCGGCTTCTTCAGGCGCTCCTTGATGATGTCGATCATCAGCGCGTCCGGCACCAGCTCGCCGCGGTCCATGTAGCCTTTGACCTCCTCGCCGAGCGCCGAGCCGGCCCGCCGCTGCTCGCGCAGCATGTCGCCGGTGGCGATCGCCGGAATGTGGTAGGTCTCGATCAGGGACCCCGTCTGCGTGCCTTTGCCTGCGCCCGGCGCGCCGAAAAGAATCAAGTTCATTGGGACAGCTCACGACCTGAGGTCGCTACTTGATGAACCCCTTGTACTGACGCATGATCAGCTGCGTCTCGATTTGCTTCATGGTGTCGAGGGCGACGCCGACCACGATCAGGATCGCGGTGCCACCGAGATACATATTCTGCGTCGGTATTCGGGTCAGCGCCGTCGCCAGCAGCGGGATCAGGACCGTCACGCCGCCCAGGAAGAGGGCGCCGGCGAAGGTGATCCGCGTCATCGTGCGGTCCAGGTACTGTGCCGTCGCCACGCCCGGCCGGATGCCGGGGATGAAGGCGGCGTGCTTCTTCAGGTAGTCAGCCGTATCCACCGGGTCAAAGGTGACCGCGGTGTAGAAGTAGGTGAAGCCGAAGATGAGGACGAAGTAGACGAAGTTATAGAGAATGTCGGTCGGGATATTGGGACCGGTCGGCACCCAGTAGGTTCGGAGCGCGCGCGAAATATCGCCCCAGGGTGAGGCCGCCGTGGCGAGAAAGTTCCCAATGATGACCGGGAAGAACATGATCGAGATCGCGAAGATGATGGGGATAACGCCCGCCTGGTTCACCCGCAGCGGCAGATGCGAACTTCGGCCCTGGTAGATCTTGCGGCCCACTACCCGCTGCGCCGACTGGATGGGGATCTTCCGCTGGGCCTGCTGCACCTCGATGATGAAGGCGGTCACCACGATCGCCAGCGCGGCGAAGAGCAGCATCGGCGCCAGGTTCGACTGGCCGCCACCGGTCAGCAGGTTGTAGATGGTGTTGGGGATCCGCCCGACGATTCCGGCGAAGATCACGAGCGAGATGCCGTTGCCGATCCCATATTCAGTGATGAGCTCGCCGAACCACATGAGCATCACCGTGCCGGCGGTCAGCGTGATCATGATCTCCACGATGCCCAGCCAGCTGAGGTTGGAGAGAACGCCCTGCCGGCTGAAGACGAGCGTCAGGCCCCAGGCCTGGAGCAGCCCGAGGGCGACGGTCAGCCAACGGGTCCAGCGGGTAATCTTCCGCCGGCCGAATTCCCCTTCCTTGCTCAGCTCCTTCATCCGGGTCGAGACGACCGTCATGAGCTGCATGATGATCGAGGCGTTGATGTAGGGGTTGACGCCCATGGCGATGATGGAGAAGGTCGAGAGCCCGCCTCCCGAAAACAGGTCGAGCAGACCGAGGAAGGCGTTGGTGTTGAACAGCTTGTCGAGCGCGGCCTTGTCGGCGCCGGGCACGGCGATGTGCGCCAGGATCCGGAACACCAGGAAGAGTCCGAGCGTGAAGAGGATCTTGCGGCGCAGCTCGGGAATACGGAGTGCGTTACCGATCGCTTCTAACATGGCCTAGCTCTTCTTTTTACCCTTATCGGGTTTGGGGGAATCCTCCGAAGCCGACGCGCGGGCCGCCTGGCCTTTTCCGCCCTTCTCGCCCGTCTCGCCTCTCTCGCCTCTCTCAGCTTTCTCGCCTTTCTCGCGCTTCTCGGCCCGTTCGCCCTTATCGGCGGCCCCTTCGGCCTTCGCGCTTTGCTCGGCCTTCGCCTTCTTCTCGGCCTTGGCCGGCGCGGCTTCGTCTTCCGCTTCCGTTTCGGGCTTCTCGACCGGCACGGGCTTGACCGGCTTCGGCTGGTTCTTCGCGCGCTTCGTCTTCGGCCGGATCGGCGGCGGGACCTCGATCACGGCGGCCGTCCCGCCGGCGGCCTCGATCTTCCGGCGCGCCTCCGCCGAAAACTGGTGGGCGTGGATGGTCAGCTTGCGCCGGAGGTCGCCCGAACCCAGCACCTTGATGCCGGCCCCGACGTCCTTGATGATGCCGGTCTCCAGCAGGGTTTCCGGCCGGATCTCGGCGCCCTCCTCGAAGCGGTTCAGCCGGGTGAGGTTGAGCACCGCGAATCGTTTCTTCCAGCGGTTGTGAAAGCCGCGCAGTTTGGGCGTCCGCATGGTCAGC
The DNA here is from genome assembly GCA_035602075.1 of Binatus sp. (SeqCode). GTDB lineage: Bacteria > Chloroflexota > Dormibacteria > CF-121 > CF-121 > CF-13. The sequence continues at coordinate 2,325 of DATNNA010000149.1, forward strand.
CGCGTCTGGCCGCCCTCGAACGTCTTCGGCAGATTCACCGAGGTGCGGGCGCGCTGCCCCTTCTGGCCCCGCGTCGCGGTCTTGCCGTGGCCGGACCCCGGACCGCGGCCGACGCGCTTGCGGGAGTGGTGCGATCCCGGCGACGGCTTGAGCTCGTGGAGCTTCATGCCGATTCCTCGACCTTGACCAGGTGCCGGACCTTGTGCACCATGCCGCGCAGCTGGGGGCTGTCCTCGTGCTCGACCGTCTGGTTCAGCCGGCGGAAGCCGAGCGCCTGCACGGTCCGCTCCTGGTCGGGCTTCTGCCCGATCACACTGCGGACGTAGGTGATCTTCAATCGCGCCATGATCAGCCGACCGGCTCCTCGATGGGCGCTTCGGCGACGGGCGGGGCGACTGGCTCGGGCTTCCTTCCACGCCGGCTGAGCCGCTCCATCTCCTCCGTGGGTTTGCCGCGCGCCTGGGCGACCGAATCGGCGGTCTGCAACGCCTGCAGCGCGGCGATCGTGGCACGGACGGTATTGACCGGATTGTTCGTGCCCAGGGATTTCGTGATCATGTCCTTGACGCCGGACAGCTCCACGACGGCACGCATCGCGCCGCCCGAGCGGATGCCGGTGCCCGGCGCGGCCGGCTTGAGCAACACCTTGGCGGCCCCCTTCTTCAAGCGGATCTCGTGGGGGATGGTGGTGCCGACCATCGGCACGGTGATGAGGTGCTTCTTCGCCGACTCAACCGCCTTGCGGATGGCCTCCGGCACCTCGCCGGCCTTCCCGAGCCCGGCGCCGACGCGGCCGTTCTGGTCGCCGACCACCACCAGGGCGCTGAACGAGAAGCGACGGCCGCCCTTGACGACCTTCGCCACCCGGTTCAGGTGGACGACTTTCTCTGTGAATTCCGACTGGCCTCTTCCGTACTGGTAACTCATGGACTCCTTCTCAGAACTTCAATCCGGCGCTGCGCGCGGCCTCGGCCAGCGCTTTGATCCGGCCGTGGTAAGGAAAACCGCCGCGATCGAAGACGACCGCCTCGATGCCCGCCTGGCGAGCGCGCTCGGCGATGGACTTCCCCACGGCGGCCGCGCCTTCCGCCCCCGAGGGCGACTTCAGGCTCTTGCGAAGAGCGGCGTCAGTCGTGGAGGCGGCGGCCAGCGTTCGTCCCGAGGCGTCATCGATCACCTGGGCATAGACGTGGTGCAGGCTGCGGAAGATGGCGAGCCGCGGGCGGGTGGGACCACCCTCGAGATGGGTCCGCAGCCGGACATGGCGGCGGATGCGCGTGCGCTGGCGATCGGCCTGCTTGTGCATTACTTCGCCGCACCAGCGCCGGTCGTCTTGCCGGTCTTGCCCGCTTTGCGGCGGATTCGCTCGCCGCGGTAGAGGATGCCCTTGCCCTTGTAGGGTTCGGGGGGACGGATCTTCCGCACCTCGGCGGCAACCTGGCCGACGTCTTCTTTGCTCGCGCCCTTGATGTTGATGCGGGTCGGCTCGGGGACGTCGATCGTAATGCCCTTGGGAACCGGGTATCGAACCGGGTGGGAAAACCCGACGTTGAGGACCAGCGCCTCGCCCTGGCGGGAGGCGCGATACCCGACACCGACCAGCTCGAGCTGCTTCTCGTATCCCTTGTTGACGCCCTCGATCATGTTCCAGACGAGCGTCCGGGTCAGCCCGTGCAACGAGCGGTGCAGCTTCGATTCGCTCGGCCGCTCGACGACCACGCTGCCGTCCTTCACGGTGACTTTCATCTCCGGATTCAGCTGGCGGCTGAGCTCCGCCTTTCCGCTCTTGACCACCACGGTGTGATCGGTGAGCGTCACCGTGACGCCACTCGGGATCTTGACCGGGAGCTTTCCAATCCTACTCATGGGTCACCAAACGTAGCACACGACCTCGCCGCCGAGGCCGGCCTTGGTTGCCTTTTGTCCTGACATGACGCCGTGTGAGGTCGACAGGATGACGATGCCGAGCCCCCCAAGCACCCGCGGAATCTCGGTCTTGCGCGCGTAGACGCGCAGCCCCGGCTTGCTAATCCGTCGGAGGCCGGCGAGCGACTTGCCGCGAGGCGTCTTGGGCTTGAACGTGATGTCGAGCTTCTGGCCCTGTTCCGCGGCGGCGACGTCGTAGGAGGCGATATAGCCCTCTTCCTTGAGGACGCGCGCGATCTCCACGCCAACAAGCGAGGCCGGTATGGCGACGCGCGAGTGTCCGGCGGTATTCGCGTTACGGATCCTGGTCAGCATGTCGGCGATGCTATCGGTGCTCATCAGTCCCTTGACTCCCTCCTCACCACGACGACTTCTTCACGCCCGGGACCTGTCCCTGCGATGAGAGCGTGCGGAAGCAGATGCGGCAGATGCCGAACTTCCGCATGTACGCGCGCGGCCGTCCGCACAGGTTGCAGCGGTTGTGCTGCGAGACCGCGTGCTTGTGTTTACGGAGTCCGCGATTGATCGTCGACTTCTTAGCCACTCAGTCTCAACCTCACTTCCTCCAGGGGAACCCGAGCTCGCCAAGCAGCGCGCGCGCCTCGTCGTCGGTGCGCGCGGTGGTGACGAAGGTGATCTCGAGACCCCGCAATTTATCGATCTTGTCGTACTCGATCTCCGGAAAGACCAGCTGTTCGCGCAGGCCGAGCGTGTAGTTGCCGTGCCCGTCGAAGCCGGTCGGCGAGAGGCCGCGGAAGTCGCGAATCCGGGGCAACCCCACCGAGAGCAGCTTGTCGACGAACTGATACATGCGCGCGCCGCGCAGCGTCACTTTGATGCCGATCGGCAGGCCGGCGCGCAGCTTGAAGTTCGCGATCGCCTTGCGCGATTTCAGCACGACCGGCTGCTGGCCGGTGATCTTCTTCAGATCGGCGGTCGCGGCGTCCAGCGCCTTGGGATTGGAGATCGACTCCCCGATCCCGATGTTCGCCACCACCTTGACCAAGCGCGGCACTTGCATGGCGTTGATGTAGGCGAACCGTTGGATCAGCGCCGGGACGATCTTGTCCTGGTAGCGCTGCTTCAAGCGGAGTTCGGTGCCTGTCGGGCTGGCGGCGACGCTCGGACCCTTCGGGGTAACGGCGACCTTCGTGCCTTTCGATTTTGCAGCGACGCTCATACCTTGTTCCTCACGCGCTCGTAGATCTCGCCGCAGTTCACGCAGACGATCGCCTTCTCCCCATTGGGCAGCACCGTCTTGCGGATGCGGGTCGGCTTGTCGCATTTGTTGCAGACGAGCATCACGTTGGAGTAATCGAGGGGCGCCTCGAAGTCGACGATGCCGCCCTGGCGGACCGTCGTCGAGCCCTTCTGCTGGCCGGCGCGAGTGTGGCGCTTCAGGATGTTGACGCCCTTGACGACGATCTTGCCCTGCTGCGGCACGGTGCGCACGACCACGCCGCGCTTGCCACGGTCCTTGCCGGACATGACCTGCACGGTGTCGTCGCGATGAATGTCGAGATGAAGCCGGGACATTGCTAGAGGACCTCCGGGGCCAGTGAAACGATCTTCATGAAGTTCTTGTCGCGAAGCTCGCGCGCCACCGGGCCGAAGATGCGGGTGCCGCGCGGGTTGTTCTGTGGGCCGAGGATGACGGCGGCGTTCTCGTCGAAGCGGATGGTGGAGCCATCCTGGCGGCGGAACTCGCGCGAGGTCCGCACGACCACCGCCTTGACGACCTCGCTCTTCTTGACCTGGCCGCCGGGCGTCGCGACCGTCACGGCGGCCGTGATCACGTCGCCGATGGAGGCGTACTTGCGGTAATGGCCACCCATTACCCGGATCAACAGGATCTCACGCGCACCCGTGTTGTCCGCCACCTTCAACCGCGACTCTTGCTGGACCATGGCGACGGCTATTTCGCCTTCTCCACGATGGCCACGACGCGCCAACGCTTGTCGTGCGAGAGCGGCCGGGTCTCCATGATGCGGACCCGGTCGCCGACCTTGCACTGATTCTGTTCGTCGTGCGCCTTGAATCGAGTGGCTTGCTGGATGTGCTTCTTGTACTTCGGGTGCTCCTTGAGGGTCTGCACGCGCACGATGACGGTCTTGTCCATCTTGTCGCTGATGACGGTCCCGGTGCGCGTCTTGCGCATCGCCCGCTCCGTCGTTGCTTCTTCGTCGGTCATGCGGTCTCCTCCGTGGCGGCCTTACGGCGGCGCGGCTTGGGGGACGCCGGCTCCGGCGCGGTCGCGGGCTCGCCGGTGCGTTCCTTCAGGAAAATCTCGGTCAGGATCTGCGCCAGGTCGTGGCGCACGTGCCGGATCTGACGGTGATTCTGCAACTGGCCGGTCGCCATCTGAAAGCGCAGGTTGAACAGCTCCTGGCGGGAGTCCTTGAGCTTCTTCTGCAGGTCAGGCATGGAGAGGGCCTCGAGGTCCTTCATCTTCATTTCTTCCCACCACCCTTGGCCGGCTTGGCCGGTGCCGCCGCTTTGGGGGCGGCCGCCGCCTTCGGCGCGGCGCCAGGCGCGGCTTTCGGGGCGGCACCCGGGGCGGGTTTCGCCGACGGCGCAGCACCAGGGGCCGCCTTGGGGCCACGCGCCGGAGCCGCGGCGGCGGCGGCGATTGGGGCCCCCACGGCACCCGCGATGCCCTCGACGCCCTCGCCCGGCTTCAGCTCCGCCGGTCCCTTGATCTTCACGTCGGCGGCGGCTTTGACGCCCGACTTGATGCCCAGGGTTCGGGTCTTCATCGGCAACTTGTAGGCGGCCAGCTGGAAGGCGCGCTTCGCCATCTCGGGCGTGACGCCGCCCATCTCGAAGAGGACGCGGCCCGGCTTGATCACGACCACCCATCCCTCGGGCGCACCCTTGCCGCTTCCCATGCGGGTCTCGGCGGGCTTCTTCGTCACCGACTTGTCGGGGAAGACGCGGATGAAGACCTGACCGCCGCGGCGCACGAAGCGCGTCATGACGCGGCGGGCCGCCTCGATCTGGCGGTTCGTCATCCAGGCCGCCTCGGACGCCTGCAGGCCGAACTCACCGAATGCCAGGTCGGCACCCTGGGTAGCCACGCCGGTGCGGCGACCCCGATGCAACTTGCGATGCTTGACGCGAGCAGGCAGCAACATCCGTTATTCCTTCTTCTTTGTCGCGCGGGCGCGCGCTGTCTTTGGTGCGTCCGATTTCTCGGTCGTGGTGGCACGGGCGCGGGTGGCTCGCTTGGGCGCCGCCTTCTCGCCGGCCTCCGGCGTGGTCGCCTTCGTCGCGCGAGGGGCGCGCTTGGGCTTGGCCGCGGGCACGTCGGCCGTCACCAGAACAGGAGCGGCGGGCGCCGGCTCGGGAGCGGGCGCCGGGACAACCGCCTGCACGAGCTCGGCCAGCGGGCTGGGCGCCTCACCAATCGCGACACCCACGGGGACGCCGCTTTCCACCGGCTCCTCGACCGCCGTCGGCGGCTTCACCGCGGCCTCCGTCGGGAAGTTGCCGGTGTAGACCCAGGCCGACACGCCGATCCGTCCGAATGTGGTCTTGGCCTCGGTCTGGCCGAAGTCGATGTCCGCCTTCAGCGTGTGCAGCGGCACCCGGCCCTCGCGGTTCCACTCGACGCGTGCCATCTCGGAGCCGCCGAGGCGGCCCTTGACCCGGATTTTCACGCCCAGGGCGCCGGCCCGCATCGTCTTCATCAACGATTGCTTGATGGCACGGCGGAAGGCGATCCGCTTCTCCAGCTGAGCGGCGACGTTCTCCGCCACCAGCTGGGCCGCGAGCTCCGGCTTCTTGATCTCCTGGATCGTGACGCGGACGCGTTTGCCCGTGATCTTCTCCAGCTCATCGCGCAGCTGGTCGACACTGGTTCCGCCCTTGCCGATCACGATGCCGGGCTTGGCAGTGTGCAGCGTGATGGTCAGCGCCGACGAAGAGCGCTCCGTCTCGATCCGGGCCAGGCCGGCGTTCTTCAGGCGGATCATCAGCATCCGCCGCAAGCGGACGTCCTCCAGCAGAAGCGGCTTGTACTCCTTGTCCGGAGCGAACCACTTCGCCTCCCAGTTACGGTAGACGCCCAGCCGGAACCCATTCGGGTGAACCTTGTGCCCCATCTACTTGCTCTTTTTCTCCTTGGTGTCTTTCTTGCCGTCGTCCTTCTTTTTGGCTTCCGTCTTCTTGACGTCGGGCTTTTTGGCCTCAGTCTTCTTACCCTCGGCCGGCGTCTTTGACACGGGCGCCTTGCTCTCGGCCTTCGCCTTCTTCGGCCGGGCGGGAGCGACCCGCTCGTCCGATTCGGTGGTGGCCGGCTCGATGGCGGCAGCGGCGCGCGCGGCGGCGGCCGCGGCCGGTGTCGGCGCCGGCCGGCTGGTCGGTTGCGGCGCGCGCGGCAGGGCCGCGGTACGGCGCCTCGCCACACCCGGGCGGTCTTCGACGATGGCGGTGATATGGCTGGTGCGCTTGAAAATGCTGAAGAGGCGGCCCATAGCACGGGGCTGGCCACGCTTCAACATCGGTCCCGGCTCCACCCGGATGTCCTTGATCACCAGGTCGTCCTTGACCAGGTTGAAGTTGTTCTCGGCATTCGCCTGAGCGGAACGGATCACCTTGGCCACGTCACGCGCCGCGGCCTTGGGCATGAACGAGCAGGCGACCAGCGCCTCACTCACCGGCAGGTTGCGCAGCGTCCGCGCGACGAGGCGCACTTTCCGCGGTGATGTCCTGACCCACTTGGCCTTTGCTTGTACTTCCATCGTTACTTCAGGGCGGTGGTCTTTTCCGTGTGATGTCCGTGGGCGCGAAAGCGCCGCGTCGGCGCGAACTCACCCAGCAGGTGACCGACCATGTTCTCGGTGATGAAGATCGGCACGTGCTTCTTCCCGTCGTGAATCGCGAGCGTGTGCCCGACCATCTCGGGGAAGACGCTCGAGTCTCGCGACCAGGTCTTGATCACCTTCTTCTCCTTTTGAAGATTCATCGCCGTCACCTTTTTCATCAGCGACGGATGAACGTACGGTCCCTTCTTCGTTGAACGTGACATGTGTTAGCCCTTACTCTTCCGCTTTGGTGGTCTGCGTCGAACGAGCATGTTCTTCGTCTTCTTGTTGCGACGGGTGCGATATCCGAGCGCCGGCTTGCCCCAGGGCGTCTTCGGGTGGCCGCCGGGACCGGAACGGCCCTCACCACCGCCGTGCGGATGGTCGAAGGGGTTCATGGTGACGCCGCGGACGGCGGGGCGCTTGCCACGCCAGCGGTTCTTGCCGGCCTTGCCGACGTTCTCGTTTTCGTGCTCGACGTTGCCGATCTGGCCGATCGTCGCGTAGCAGACGACCGCGACCCGCCGCACCTCGCCCGACGGCATGCGGATCTGCGCGTAGTCTCCCTCGCGGGCCAGCAGCTGAGCCGACATGCCGGCCGAGCGGACCACCTGGCCGCCCTTGCCGCGGTTGAGCTCGATGTTGTGTACCGTGCTGCCCAGCGGGATGCTGCCCAGCGGCAGCGCATTCCCCGGTTTGATGTCGGCCTCCGGCCCACTGATCACCTTGTCACCGACGGTGAGTCCGACGGGCGCCAGGATGTAGCGCTTCTCGCCGTCGGCGTAGGTCAGCAGCGCGATCCGGGCGCTCCGGTTCGGGTCGTACTCGACGGCGCTGACGGTCGCCGGGATGTTCAGCTTGTCGCGCTTGAAGTCGATGATGCGGTAGAGCTTCCGGTGGCCGCCACCCTGGTGGCGAACGGTGATCTTTCCCTGCGCGTTGCGGCCGGCGTCGGTCTTGAGTGACACCAGCAGGCGCTTGTTGGGCTTCTTGGTCGTGGTGACCTCGTCGAAGGCGCTCACCGACATGAATCGGCGGCCGGGTGAGGTGGGGCGGTACTTCTTTATCGGCATGGATCAGACACCCTGGAACATGCTTTCGATCTTCTGACCTTCCGCCAGCGTGACGACCGCCTTCTTCCAGTTCGACTGAAACCCGTGGGTGCGGCCGCGGCGCCGTTCCTTACCGCGGACGTGCATCGTGTTGACGCTGACGACCTCGACCTTGAAGGCCTCCGTGATCGCCAGTGCGATCTCGGTCTTGGTCGCCTTCGGGTGGACTCGGAAGAGGTATTTTCCGGTCGCCATGGCGGCGTAGCTCTTCTCGCTGATCAGCGGGCGCTGGATCACCTCAACCGCTGCTCTCATGACAACCACTCCTCGACCTGGGTCAAGGCCAAGCGGGTGAAGACGATGGTGTCGGCGGTGAGCACGTCGGTGGGATTGAGGTTGGTCGCCAGGATGGTCTTGACGCCGGCCAGGTTGCGCGTCGACTTCTCCAGCATCAGGTCGTGCTCCGGAATGACGAACAGCGTGCGGGCGCCCGCGCCCATCTCGTCGAAGAGGGCGGCGACGACCCGCGTCTTGGGCGCCTCCAGCGCGATCTCCTCGACGATGCGCACCGCGCCCTCCTGTGACTTCGCGGAAAGGGCTGACCGCAGCGCCAGCCGGCGCTGCTTGCGCGGCATCTTCTGCTCATAGGTGCGCGGGTGCGGACCGAAGACAATGCCGCCGTGGCGCCACTGGGGCGCCCGGGTGCTGCCCTGGCGGGCGCGGCCGGTGCCCTTCTGCTTCCAGGGTTTCTTCCCGCCACCGGACACCTCGCCGCGCGTCTTGGTCTCATGCGTACCCTGGCGGTCGTTCGCCTGCTGGCGTCGCACCGCCTGGTGCAGCACGGCCTCGTTCACCGTGATGTTGAAGACGGACGGTGGCAACTCGATCGTGCCGCTCTCCTTCCCGTCGCGGTCATAGACCGTGGCGGAAGACTTCTGGGGAGTCGCCATTACTTCTTCCCCTTGGGCTGCCGCGTCGAGTCCCGGACCACCACGACACTGTTCTTATGGCCGGGGACGTCGCCGTTGACCAGGATCAGGTTGCGGTCGAGGTCCACCCGCACCACCTTCAGGTGGAGCGTGGTCCGTTGCGAGTTGCCCAGCTGACCCGCCATGCGCATTCCCTTGTAGACACGCGAGGGCGTCGAGGATGAGCCGATCGAGCCGGGCTGCTTGATGTTGTGCGAGCCGTGGGTGACCGGGCCGCGCCCGAAGTGATGGCGCTTGTGCTGGCCGGAAAACCCCTTGCCTTTCGTGATGCCGGTGACGTCCACCCACTCGCCCGCCGAAAAGAGGTCGGCCTTGAGCGCCTGGCCGACTTCATAGGCGGGGGCGTCGGGCTTGAGGCGAACCTCGCGCACGTGACGATGGGCGGCGACCCCGGCTTTCTTGAAGTGCCCGGCGGTCGGCTTGGTCAGCGTCTTCTCCTTGACCTCGCCGAAACCGAGCTGGACCGCGCCGTAGCCATCCTTCTGCACGGCCCGCAGCGCGATCACGACGCAGGGCCCGGCCTCGAGCACGGTGACCGGCAGGAGTTCACCTTTCTCGGTGAACACCTGGGTCATCCCGATCTTCTTGGCCAGCAGCCCTTTCGTCGCCATCGCTAGAGCTTGATCTCGATGTTGACGCCGGACGGCAGGTTGAGTCGCATCAACGCGTCGACGACTTTTGGATTCGGGTCGAGGATGTCGATGATCCGCTTGTGGGTGCGCATCTCGAACTGCTCGCGCGAGTCCTTGTCGATGAACGGCGACCGAATCACCGTCCACTTGTTGATCTCGGTGGGCAGCGGGATGGGTCCCGCCGTCGAGGCATTCGTTCGCCGCGCGGTCTCCACGATCTTGTCCGCGGCCTGGTCGAGGACGCGGTGATCGTAGGCCTTCAGGCGGATGCGGATCTTCTGGGCCACGACCTTACTTGATCACCTTGGTGGCCACGCCCGAGCCGACCGTGCGGCCGCCCTCGCGGATGGCGAAGCGCATTTGCTCTTCGACGGCAATCGGCGTGATGAGCTTGATCTTCATGGCGATGTTGTCGCCCGGCATCACCATCTCGGTGCCCTCGGGCAACTCGATCTCTCCGGTCACGTCCGTGGTCCGGACGTAGAACTGCGGACGGTAACCCTTGAAGAACGGCGTGTGCCGGCCGCCCTCCTCCTTGGTCAGGACGTAGACCTGCGACTCGAACTCCGTGTGCGGCTTGATCGAGCCGGGCTTGGCCAGCACCTGGCCGCGCTCGACCTCCTCGCGCTTGATGCCGCGCAGCAGGCAGCCGACGTTGTCGCCGGCCTGGCCGGAATCCAGCAGCTTGTGGAACATCTCGACGCCGGTGACCACCGTCTTGCGGGTGTCGTTGATGCCGACCATCTCGACTTCCTCGTTCACCTTGACCTGGCCGCGCTCGATGCGGCCGGTGACGACCGTGCCACGACCTTCGATCGAGAAGACGTCCTCGATCGGCATCATGAACGGCTTGTCCAGGGCGCGCTCCGGAACCGGGATGTAACTGTCGACCGCGTCCATCAGCTTCGTGATCGAGTCTTCCCACTGGGGATCGCCCTCGAGCGCCTTGAGCGCCGAGACCTTGACGACCGGGATGTCTTCGCCCGGGAACTCGTACTTGGAGAGCAGTTCGCGGACCTCGAGCTCAACGAGCTCAAGGATCTCGGGATCGTCGACCGCATCGACTTTGTTGAGCGCGACGACGATCCGCGGCACGCCGACCTGGCGCGCCAGCAGGATGTGCTCGCGGGTCTGGGGCATCGGGCCATCGGTGGCCGCGACGACCAGGATCGCGCCGTCCATCTGGGCGGCGCCGGTGATCATGTTCTTGATGTAGTCCGCGTGGCCCGGGCAGTCGACGTGCGCGTAGTGGCGCTTCTCCGTCTCGTACTCGACATGCGCGGTCGCGATCGTGATACCGCGCGCCTTCTCTTCGGGGGCGTTGTCGATCGAGTCGAAGGAGCGGAATTCAGCGAATCCCTTCTTTGACAGGACCTTCGTGATGGCCGCGGTCAGGGTGGTCTTGCCATGGTCGATGTGACCGATGGTTCCCACGTTCACGTGCGGCTTGGTGCGCTCGTACTTCTTCTTCGCCATTGTTACTCCTTCTTAACGTCCTCCTTAGGCTCTTGACTTCGCGACGATCTCTTCCGCGATTGATTTCGGGACTTCTTGATAGTGATGAAATTCCATGCTGTAGACGGCGCGACCCTGGGTCTTGGACCGCAGGTCGGTGGCGTAACCGAACATGTTGCCCAGCGGCACATAGGCGCGTACCACCTGCATCGTGGCCCGGCCCTCCATGCCAAGGATCTGGCCGCGCCGCGAGGACAGGTCGCCGAGGATCTCACCCATGAACTCCTCGGGCATGACGACCTCGACCTTCATGATCGGCTCGAGCAGCGTCGGCTGGCCCTTCTGCATGCCGTCCTTGGCCGCCATCGAGCCGGCGATCGTGAACGCCATCTCGTTGGAGTCGACCTCGTGGTAGGAGCCGTCGACCAGCGTCGCCTTGACGTCGACCACCGGGAAGCCCGCCAGCACGCCGCTGTTGAGCGCCTCGATGATGCCCTTCTCGACCGCGGAGTGGTACTCCTTCGGGATCGAGCCGCCCACGATCTTGTCGACGAACTCGAAGCCCTTGCCCGCCTCGTTCGGCTCGATGTTGATCTCGGCG
>DATNNA010000150.1:0-7611 GCA_035602075.1 Binatus sp. (SeqCode)
GACCTGGTTCCGTGAACCCTGTCAGGTCCGGAAGGAAGCAGCAGTAAGCGGGGTGCCGGGGGCGCCGCAGCCCACCGGGCCTGAGTGGTCCGCGTTGCGTGCCCGGGCGGCGTTACAACGAGAAGGGGTGCGCGGTCAATCCCCCACCCCGACCCTCCCCCGTAGCGGGGGAGGGAGATCCAGGCGGCGACCGATGAGTTTTGCCATTGCCGGGGTCTAAACACCATGACCACTCCACTACGCCTCATCGATAGGAGACTTAACATGCCCCTGGAAAACACCAAAGACCGGAGGTGGATCGCCCTCCTCATCCTGTGCGCCGGCTTCCTAATGATCGTCCTCGACATGACCATCGTCAACGTGGCGTTGCCTTCGATCAAGAACGACCTCGGCTTCTCCCAGGCCAGCCTGGCCTGGGTCGTCAATGCCTACCTGATCGCCTTTGCCGGCCTCTTGCTGCTGGCGGGCCGGCTCGGGGACCTCTTTGGCCGCAAGCGCATCTTCCTGATCGGCCTCATTATGTTCACCGCCGCTTCCCTGCTTTGCGGGTTGTCCGTGGGCCAGCCGATGCTGATTGCGGCTCGTTTCCTCCAGGGCATCGGCGGCGCGGTGAGCTCCGCCGTGATCCTGGGAATGGTTGTCACGATGTTTCCCGAACCCGCGGACCGGGCCCGGGCCATCGGCATCTTCAGTTTCGTCGCCTCCGCGGGCGCCTCGATCGGCCTGCTGGCCGGTGGCATCATCACCCAGGCCGTCAGCTGGCACTGGATCTTCTTCGTCAACCTCCCGATCGGGGTGGTAATCGCGGTGCTCGCCATCCGGATCCTCGAATCCGACCGGGGCATCGGGCTGGACCAGGGTGCCGACGTCATGGGCGCGGTGCTCGTGACGGCCGGGTTGATGCTGGGTGTCTACACCATCGTGCAGTCGGCCGACTATGGCTTGCTCTCGACGCACACGCTCGGGGTTGGCGGCGTCGCGGTGATCTTGCTAGCCGCCTTCCTCGTCCGGCAGGCGAAAGGGCGCAATCCGCTGCTCCCACTCCGACTGTTCCTGGTGCCGAACGTCTCCGCGGCCAACGCCATCCAGGCTATCGGCGGCGTGGCGATGTTCGGATTCTTCTTCTTCAGCTCGCTGTATATGCAGCGGGTGCTTGGCTATGGCCCGCTCACGATTGGAGTGGCGTTCCTGCCGGTCGCCGTGGTGATGGGTACCCTCTCGATCGCGGTCACCGACCGGCTGATCATGCGATTCGGCGCGCGCAACGTTCTGCTCGTCGGCTTCGGTCTGATCAGTGTCGCCCTCCTGCTGGCGGCGCGGACACCTGTCAGTGGCGACTACCTGCGGAACTGGTTCCCGGTCTTCACGCTGCTCGGCATGGGTGGCGGCCTGGCGTTCCCGTCGCTGGCCGTCGTGGCGATGGCCGGGGCCTCGCCGAGCGATGCCGGGCTGGCCTCGGGCCTGCTCAACACCACCGGTCAGGTCGGGGCCGCCCTCGGCCTCGCGGTGCTCGCCACGGTCTCAACGAATCGGACCAGCGAGTTGATCGGCCAGGGCCAGAGTACTGTCGCAGCCCTGAGCGGTGGCTACCACCTCGCCTGGGCAATCGGCGCAGGGCTCGCCATCGCCTCGATCGTCCTCGCGGCGACACTGCTGAAATCCAACACGAGCGTCAGCAACGATACGGCAATCGACGAACGAGAAGAGGAAGCGTCTGCCTAAGCGTGGCAACATGAACCTTGCGCTCGCTAGCCGCAGCCCCCACCCTGCCCTCCCCCAGAGGGGGAGGGAAATGTAGCGCTATGCGGCTCGCAGGGATCCGGGCCGGTGGAGGGCGGACTGGAACGCGGTTGCGGCGCTGCTCGTGGGAATGCGATATGGCATCCAGCGATTCACTCGCTGCGGATTGAGCGTCGTTGTGAACAGGAGATAGGGTCCTTTCCCGGCGGCCAACTTCGCGAAGTCCGTTGATGGTATGAACCAGCTCCACGGATACCATTCCGCACGCTCGCGATCGTAGTGCTGGACGAGGATGTAGTGGCGAGGGTGCGGTGAGAAGGTCGCGATGTGAATATTCGCCTGGATTAAGTGATTGGCGTTTGTCGCCGTCCCCCCATGAATGGCGATCGATGCCCAATCGCCTGTTGCCTTTGAGAACGCGAGCCGGTGACGGCCGAACACGTCCGGTTGGGCCGCCATCAGGACCTCGTCGCCGGTGGCGGCCTCCAGGAAAGCCGCATCGAAATGGCGCTTGAAGAACGTATTCGCCTCGACGGGCTGCTGTGAAACGCCCTCGCGCTGAGCCCTCGGCGGTAAAACGGACCACCCGCGAGCAGCGGCTAGCTCGCTGATGGCGACCTGATATGGCGCAGCACGATCACGGGCCAGACCGGAGCGATTCCCAACGAAGACCCACAGCGGTTGACCGTGTCCCGAGGAGAGTGTGCAGACTTCGCTCAGTTTTGTGCTCGGGACGAGCCACGCGGGATCGTCCGGTTGGCGCCTCTGGAGGTCGTAATGCACGAAGGTGACGTCTAGGTGCGGCCGAGGACGGAGCACGGGCGCGTTGAAAGAGATCCTGACCTGGTTTCCAGAATGGAGACTCGCCGTCCCCTTGATCTGGTCGAGCCGGTAGTCGTACGACCCCAGTGGCGCCCGGGCGCGATCGTAGCCGCCTGTGTCATGAAGCGGCACGTAGGTCTCGAGCTGCCCCGGCCAGGAGAGGATGTAGGCCTCATCGACCCGGTTTTCAATGATCCATCCAAGCTCGGCGTCACCCGGGCGCCAGCTACTGGCTTGCCGCACATGGGTACATCGAAAACCTGGCCCCCACCCTGCCCTCCCCCAGAGGGGGAGCGAATGACCTCTGGTCCCTAGAGGGAGTGTGGAACTAACTCTCCCTCTCTTGGGGGACTCTGGGACCCCGTTATGTAGCGGCTTCCGATGCCTCCAACGAGCAGCGTGCCTTCAGGCACGCGCCCGGACAATCGGTAGCAACGCATAACAAAACGGCCGGTCTTCTGGGAGAACAACGGAGGACAGCCATGGAGGAAAGAGATGTCGCGGTTGAAAGAGATGTCAGGTCGTGGTATCGGGTTTGCCGCGGCCGCGCTGCTGGCAGTCATGTTGGCTGCGTGCGGTGCGAGCGCTAGTAGCCCGGCAGCGAGCACGACGTCGTCGTCCTTCAAGCTTCAGTCGGAGTACGTCAAGCTCGTTCAAGACGTAGGGCCTTCTGTTGTCTTGATCGAGACGAGTGTCGGATTGGGCTCGGGCATCATCTACGACGCACAGGGCGACATCGTCACCAACAATCATGTGGTCACAGGCTCGACGACTTTCATGGTTATCACCAGCACGGGCAAGCAGTATCCGGCCACCCTGGTCGGGGCTTACCCACCGGATGACCTGGCCGTGATCCGGATCCAGGCCACCGGGCTGCATCCGGCCACCTTCGCGAACTCTTCCAATGTCCAGGTTGGCGACATCGTGATGGCGATCGGGAACCCGCTCGGTCTCCAATCGAGTGTCACTGAGGGCATCGTCAGCGCGATGCGCACTGCGATCCCCGAGGGCAACGGTGTCACGCTTCCGAGTGCCATCCAGACCACGGCTGCGATCAACCCTGGCAACTCCGGCGGAGCGCTGATCAACCTCAACGAACAGGTCGTTGGAATCCCAACCCTCGCTGCGACGGACCCTCAGCTGGGTGGCGGCGCGGCTCCGGGGATCGGTTTCGCCATCTCGTCTAACACCGTCACATTGATCGCCAACCAGCTCATCAAGACGGGGACGGTTGCCAATTCCGGCCGCGCAGCGCTGGGGGCCCAGGTCGCCAACACCGGTGGATCCGGAGCACTGGTCACAACGGTCAAGAGCGGCGGGCCGGCTGCCCTGGCCGGCATCAAGGTCGGCGATACGATCAAAGCCATTGGTGGGCAGTCCGTGACGGGGGCACAGGCGGTGGCCGATGTCCTCCTCGCCCTTAAGCCGGGTCAGCAGGTGCCGGTCAACCTTGTGCACAGCGACGGTAGCACCGGGGTCGTCACGGTGACCCTGACCGAGCTTCAGTGATTCGTATCTGGATAGCAAGTCTGGTTAGTGTCGGTGTGCTGGCGGCCTGCGGCGGGCTGCCGGCCGCCGGCGCTTCTCCTACCTCGACCGCTGCGATCCCCAGCGTCGCGGCGCTCGAGGCGGTTGGCGGCCAGGTCTTTCCCAAGGACCCCCAGCATCCTTACTACGTCGAGTGCGTCAACCTTCCCGAGAAAGGGGTCGCCCCGCCAGGCGGCAACGACTACAGTGCCTGCCCGCTGACCGATAGGATGCGCGCCCGTCTGGTGCAGAAGCAGACCCATCTCTGCCCCTGCGAGGTGAACCCGTCGGCGACTCGAGAGATCAACGCTCAGCCGCGACCAGGCGGTGGCCGTCTGAATGTGCTCCTTTATGAAGGACATGCGCAGATCGAGCTGATCGTGGTATCGGTAGGGGGCAAGCTGCTGATCAACGACCAACCGGCTAAAGGAAGTTTCGAAACGGGGGCCGACTCCTTCGCCGATACGCCGCCGCCGACGCCGACGCCGACGATCTTCGCTCCATCCGCTTCCGGATCCCGCGTCCTCAATGTCCCCTGGTACCACCAGGCATTTGAGCTGAGCTGCGAGTCCGCTGCCCTGCGCATGGCGCTCGCTTACGAAGGCATCGCGACCACCGACGACGCTGTCCTGGATATCGTCGGCGCCGACCTGCGCCCCGCCGGCTGGGTGAACGGTGCCCTGCACTGGGGTGACCCGTACGTCTCGTTCGTTGGCAACGTGAGAGGCAGCGAGCTCGCGCTCACCGGATACGGGATGTATTACCCGACGGTGGTCAAGGCCGCCACCCAGCTCGGCGGCCATGTCCTCGCTCAGGGTGAAGGGATCACACCGACCCAGGTCTATGAGGCGGTCCTCGCGGGTCACCCGGTCGTCACCTGGGTGACGTATCGATGGGTCATTCTCCGGCGTCAGGACTATGTAGCGTTTGATGGCCGCACGATCCCGTACGCTGGCCCAGGCGAACATGCGGTCACGGTAGTCGGCGTGGACTCCACTCGTGTGCTCATCAACAACCCTTGGTCCGGACAAGAATGGATCAGCAAACCGCTGTTCGAGCGGGTCTACGCGACGTACAACCAGATGGCCGTCGTGCTGGCTTAGTGTCGCGCCGAGAACTCAGCTGAGGTTGACTCCGGCGGGTAGGAGGTCTACCGTCAGCTGTAGGCAGCCAAACGGCGAGGTTCCAGGAGGATGAGCGCCATGCCGGTCTACGAGTTCAATTGCTCGAAGTGCGGCGAGCGATTCGAGGTGATGGGGAGTTATGCCGAGCGTGAAAAAGAGCATGCCTGTCCGAAATGCGGAAGTACAGAGGTGAAGCAGGCGATCTCGCTCTTCTCGGCGGCGCCGCCTCGTTCGTACTAGGGCCCCTATGATATGCGCGACAGGAGGGAAGGGAGATGGCCGACTCGTCTGAGGGGTTCCTTGGAATAGGATTGGACGACGCATTGACGCGCCGGCAGGTCCTGCGGGCGGGCCTGACGGGCGCGGCGATGCTCGGGCTCGCCGCCTGTGGCGAGACCCAGCCGGCGACCGTCGGCGCAAGTGCTGGGCCGGACTTCAAAGTGGGCGCGGTCCTGCCCGCCTCCAAGGTCTACGCCGAGCTGGGCGCCAGCATCACCAACGGCATGAAGCTCTACCTGGACAAGGTCGGCAACAAAGCCGCCGGCCGCAAGATCGTGTTGCTTTTCGAGGACGAGGAAGCGACACCGGACGTGGCGCTCGCCAAGACCCGGAAACTGGTCGAGCAGGATAACGTCACGATGATCGCCGGCTATGTCGCGAGCCCGGATGCGGTTGGATCCCGCGATTTCCTCCACCAGAATGCGATCCCGACCCTGATTGCCAACGCGGGCGCGAACGTGCTCAGCCGGGCGAAGAAATCGCCCTACATCTATCGGACATCCTTCAGCAACTGGCAGCCCAGCCATCCCATGGGGTCTTATGTCGCCGACAACATCACCAAGAAGGTGACGCTCGTCTACGCCAACTATGCCGCAGGCAGCGAGTCCGTCGGGTCGTTCAAGGAGACATACACCGGCCAGATCCTGGCCGAGGTCAAGCCGCCCCTCGGCAACCAGGACTACTCGACCTACATCAGCCAGATCAGAGCGTCCAAGCCGGAGGCGATCTACTTCTTCCTGTCCGGCACCGATGCGGTGCAGTTCTTCACGCAGGCCAAGCAGGTCGACCTCTTCGCGAACATCAAGGTGACCGGGTCGGGGTTCGGCGTCGAGCAAGACGTGACCCAGGCGATCGGGGACAAGTCACCCGTCGGCGCCGTCACCGGCCTGCATTGGGCCTACACCCTCGACAGCAAGGAGAACAAGGACTTCACGTCGGCGTACAAGAGCAAGTACGGCAAGCTTGCCGACGTCTTCGCGGTCCAGGGTTATGACACCGCCCGCGTGATCGTCGAAGCGCTCAACGCCGTCAAGGGCAAGACGGATGACAAGCAGGCCTTCCTCAAGGCGATCGCCGATGTCAAGTTCAAGAGTCCCCGAGGCGACTTTGCCTTCGACGCCGCCACCAACAACGTGATCAACCCGATCTACATCAGAGAGCTGATCAAGGATCCGAGCCTGGGTTACGTGAACAAGGTGACGTCCACCGTCGCCAGCGTGGCGGATCCCGGTCACTAAGCACCACCATCGAGGTCGCGCTCTCGGCGGTGCTAAATGGGCTCGCCTTCGGCGGGCTGATCTTCCTCCTCGCAGCCGGCCTATCCGTGATCTTCGGCCTGATGGACGTCCTGAACCTGGCGCACGGTTCCTTCTACATGCTGGGCGCCTACGTCGGCCTGACCGTCCTTAGCCTGACCAACAATTTCTGGCTGGCCCTGATCGCCGCGCCCATCGCGCTCGCCATCATCGGCGGGGCGGTGGAGGTGGTCTTCTTCCGCCGGATCTATCAACGTGGCCACCTGATGCAAGTACTGCTGACCTTTGGGTTGACGCTCGTTATCGTCGACCTGATCCGCTGGCGGTTCGGCCCGCAGACGCACAGCCTGCCGACGCCGCCGGGTTTGGACGGCGCCGTTCATATCCTGGGTGTCCCGTTCGCCACGTACAAGCTGTTCGTGATCCTCTTCGCGACGCTGGTAGCCACGGTCCTGGTCGTCGCCTGGCGGAGGACAAAGGTGGGCGCCATCCTTCGTGCCGGGGTAGCCGACCGCGAAATGCTCGGCCTGCTCGGGATCGACCTGAGTCGCGTGTTCACGGCGACGTTCGCCTTTGGCGCGGCGCTCGCAGGACTGGCCGGCGTCGTCGTGGGTCCGTATCTGAGTGTGTATCCGGGCATGGACGAGAGCATCCTCGTGCTGGTACTCGTGGTGGTCGTCGTCGGTGGGCTGGGATCGATCGAAGGCGCGATCCTGGGCGCGCTTCTGGTCGGCGTGGCCAACGCCTTTGGCCCGCTGATCCTGGGCGGGTTTGAGGCGGCATCGATCTTCGCCGTGATGGCGGTGGTCTTGCTGGTCCGTCCCCGTGGGCTGCTTGGCCTCCGACAATGACGGGTCTGCGGC
>DATNNA010000151.1:0-4366 GCA_035602075.1 Binatus sp. (SeqCode)
CCGGGATTCCCCCAGGGTATCGACCTGGTGGCGAACCTTGGCTACTACCAGGCGGCGACTGGTACTACCGTGGTGGACTTCTTCCTGGTCAAGGCAAACCAACCCGATGACGCGTCGGTTGCGACCCTCGCCGCCACGCTGCGCGCTGGCGCCGTGTCGGTACTCGTGGACACGACGACCACCGCCGTCAATCGCGACCAGTCGAGTCTTGCGTCGCTGAATCTTCGCGGTCTCGGTCGCCTGGAATCGTTTTACACCGTCCTCATGAGCGCCGCCGGGGTCGCAATCTTCACGTTCGGATTGCTGCTGCAGCGAAGGAAGGAGTACGTCACCATGAGAGCGCTCGGGATGCCGATGAGCCAGGTGCGGACGCTGCTGCTCGGCGAAGCCGGCACCGTCGCGGGCCTCAGCCTGGTCGTGGGCAGCCTGGTGGGGGTGGGCATGGCGATTCTCTTCGTGCAGATCCTCAGGCCGCTGTTCACCATCCCGCCCACATCGTTGGCGGTCCCCGCCGCCCAGCTCGGCCTTCTGGGCGCGGCGGTCGTGGGCGCCACCGCGGCTGCGGCGCTGGTAGCGGGCAGCACGTTGCGTCGCCTGAGCCTGGTCGAGCTGCTGCGCGAAGAATAGCGAGCATGGGGCCCGCGGCCCCAGGATGGCGGGATGACCAGCGCTCGTTTGGAGCAAGGGCTGGCCCCTGGCTTCGTTCTAGTACCCCAGGAGCCCCAAGGTGACCGGTCGCGCCGTCCTGGCGGTTTTGCTGACGATCGGCTTCTACGCGCTCGCGATCGGGCTCGCGATTGCCCTTCTGGCCATTCCCTACCTGGAGTGGACCAACCTACACCGAATCGACCTGCGGATCGCGATTTTCTGCATCTTCGGGGCGGGCATCATCCTGTTCTCTATCTTGCCGAGGATCGAACGTTTCGAGGTCCCCGGTGAACGGGTTGACGCGCGATCGCACCCGCGCCTCTTTGCCGAGCTGACGGCTACCGCCAAGGCGGTGGGCGAGCCGATGCCGGAGGAGGTCTACCTGGTCCAGGACCTCAACGCTGCCGTCCGACAGCGTGGTGGCGTCATGGGACTGGGCGGTCGGCGCGTCATGCTGCTCGGCGTTCCACTGATGCGCATCTTGCGGATTTCGGAATTTCGAGCCGTGGTGGCCCATGAGTTCGGTCACTATCGCGGACACACGCAGCTGGCGCCGTGGATCTACAAGACTCGCGAGGCGATCGGCCGGACGCTCGCGCATCTTTCGGGACACAGTGCCCTGCTGATGTGGCCGTTCATGCAGTACGCCGAGATCTTCATGATGATCACGCAAGCGATTTCACGGCAGCAGGAGCTCGAGGCGGATGCGCTCGCTGCGCGAACGGCGGGCGCCGGGGCGTTCATCGGCGGTCTCCGTGGTGTCCACGGAGCATCGATCGCCTATAAGTACTGGGTGCGGGAGACCACGCCGGTCTACGCCGGGGGGTCGATGGAGCTGCCAGACCCGGACGGCGACTTCATGCACTTCATGCGCCTGCCGCGGATCACGGACGTCATCCGCCAGGGGATCCAGTACGAGCTGACCAACCCAACGCTCGATCCGTACGACAGTCATCCTCCGCTTGCCACGCGCATCGCCGCCCTCCAGAGGCTGCCTCCGGGCAACGACACCAGCCATGAGCCGCTGGCCGCTTCGTTGCTTGATGCGGTGGCGGAGGGCAGCGGCGTCGCATCCGCCACTTCGCCCGAGGCCGCCCCGCAGGCTGGAGCGCTGCCGTGGGAGGATGCCGGCGTCGGGAGTCAACAGTTTCGCTGGGACGATGAGGTGCGCCGCAATGTGCACGTGCTGCGGAACTGGACCGTCGGCACGCTCCCGGACCTGGTGCCCTCTGTCGGCCGGGTTGGAGGTCGACTCGGCACCCGATGGGTGCCCGACGAGGCAGCCGCCCGCAGTGGTCGCGACTTGCTCGCGGGAGCCCTCGGCCTCGCGTTATTGCGAGACGGGTGGGCGATCGAAGCCTCGGCGGAGGGAACCATCATTGTCCGGAAAGGCGATACCGTGATCGATCCCGTCAAGGAGATCGAAGAGCTTGCGGACGGCTCGATGGACGCGGCCAGCTGGCGGGCGAAATCGGCCAGCCTGGGCATCGCTTCACTCCGACTCGACGCGCTACGGCGCGCCGCCTGAACGACTGCGGAGGCTGACCGTTTCGCCAAGGTTTAATCGGGCGTGCCTTGACATCCTGTTGCGGAGATGGTTAAACGGGGGGAAACAGCCCTAAGCCGACTCTGAAGGGAGGGGAACATGGAACACACTTGGCTTCGGCGACGTGACTTTCTGGCCAATGGCGGCCAGTTCGAGGGGGACGCCAGATGAGCCCGGAGCTTGGCCTACGCCGCCTGGGCATCCTGGCTGGAGCCCTGATCCTGCTGACGGCGTGTGGCGGGACGAGTAGCACCTCGAGCACCAGCGCGGCTAACGCCAAGTCTGCAGCTGACATGGGTGGGATGGATGCCTTGGTCGCCGCGGCCAAGAAAGAGGGCACGCTGAACGTCATCGCGCTCCCTCCTGACTGGGCCAACTACGGCGTGACCATCACCGCATTCCAGGCCAAGTACGGCATCCACATCAACTCAGCCGCTCCGAACGACAGCAGCCAGCAGGAGGTCGACGCGATCGGCACGCTCGCCGGCACGAACCGCGCTCCCGACGTGGTTGACGTAGGTATGGCGGTCGCTCTGAAGAATGTCGACCGCTTTGCTCCGTATCAGGTTGCTGTGTGGAACGACATTGCCGCGAACTCGAAGGAGCCCACCGGCCTCTGGGTCCAGGACTACAGCGGCGCCATGGCGATCGGCTACGACTCGAAGGTGGTGCCGGCCATCACTTCGGTTCAGGATCTGCTTGGTTCGGCCTTCAAGAGCAAGGTCGCCCTTCCGGGCAACGCGCTGGGCTCGAACCAGGCGGTGAACTCCATCATGGAGGTGAGCCTCAACAACGGTGGTTCGCTCGATGACATCAGCAAGGGTGTCGATTTCTTCAAGAAGCTGAAGGCGAACAACAACTGGGTCAACGTGATCGGGACAACGGCCACGGTCAAGCTAGGCACAACCCCGGTCCTCTTCGAATGGGATTACAACTCCCAGGTGCATGTCAAGGACGTCTCGACGTGGAAGCTCTTCTTGCCGGCGAACCCTGTGGTTGCTGCCTACGCGCAAGCCATCAGCAAGACGGCGCCACACCCGGCGGCCGCCCGCTTGTGGGAAGAGTATCTCTACTCAAACGCCGGCCAGAACGAGTTCCTCAGGGGCGGCGCACACCCGGTCCGCATGGCCGCCATGACGGCGGCGGGGAGCGTCGACGCGGCCGCAGCGGCTGCGCTACCGCCGGTGAAGGGAACGCCGGTATTCATGACCGATGACCAGGCGGCGGCGGCCAACGCCTACCTCAAAGACAACTGGTCCAAGGCCATGGGTTGATCGCAGCCGGTAATCCGGACGTCAAGACGGCGCGCCGCCCGCGAGAGGGCGGCCGCCGTTTCCCGCTTCACTGGATCGGCGCGTTTCCGTTCCTGCTGTACGTGGGCCTGTTCCTGCTGCTCCCCACCGTGATCGTCGTCGTGGGCGCGTTCGTGGGCAAGGATGGCCCGACCATGTCCAACATCACCGATCTGAACCAGGGGTTCGTCCTCAACGCCTTTGTGAGCAGCCTGCTGATCTCCACGGCAAGCGCCGTCGTTGGCGCCGTGGCCGGTGCGCTGCTGGCGTACGCCGTCGCCACCGGAAACCCACGGGGTGTGCTGCGTCGGGTGGTCTCGTCCGCATGTGGCGTGCTCGCCCAGTTCGGCGGTGTGACGCTGGCCTTCGCCTTCATCGCCACCATCGGCAGCGTGGGTTTCATCAGGTTGTGGCTTCAGGACCGCGGCCTCGACATCTATGCGAACGGCGTGTGGCTCACCGAGCTGCCGGGTCTGGTGCTGGTCTACACCTACTTCCAGATCCCGCTGATGGTGTTGGTCTTTCTGCCGGCACTCGACGGCATCCGCCCGCAGTGGCGGGAGGCGACCGAGAGCCTCGGCGGCGGCACCTGGCATTACTGGCGCTACGTCGCCGGTCCGCTACTGGCGCCGGCCTTCCTCGGCGCCACCCTGCTTCTCTTCGCCAACGCGTTCTCCGCGTACGCCACCGCGGCCGCACTCATCAGCCAGGGCAATCCAATCGTGCCGATCGCGATCAGCAACTTTCTCACCAGTGAGACCGGACGCGCCAACCCGGGACTCGCGCAAGCGCTGGCGCTGGGCATGGTCGTCATCGTGGCGATCGTCATGACGCTGTACGCCCTGCTTCAACGCCGGACGTCGCGGTGGCTTCGATGAAC
>DATNNA010000152.1:0-2211 GCA_035602075.1 Binatus sp. (SeqCode)
GGCAACGGCCATCGCGAGGCCGGCACGGTCGCTCTCGACGAATTCACGGAGTGGAAGACGATCTACGTCGATTACAGCGGCCGGCTGCAGCGAGCGCAGATCGATACGGGGGAATAAGCACCGCGGTCAGCGCGCAGAACATTCAGTTCATCGACGTCGGGCAGCGGAGGGTCCGGTACCTCGACCAGGGATCGGGCCAGCCGCTGCTTCTCTGTCACGGGTTCATCGGCTCGCTCGAGAACTTCCATACCTGGGCCCCGGCCTTCAGCAACCACCGGCGCGTGGTGATCCCGGACCTGCCCGGGTGCGGCGAGACGGCGGCCGGCGATCCGCCGTTCACGGTGGCCTCGCACGCGGAGTTCCTCCACGCTTTCGCCGACCGGCTGGGACTCCAGGAGCACGATGTCGGCGGAATCTGCCTGGGTGCGACCGTCGCCCTCGAATACGCGTCCCGCTTCCAGGACCGGATCACACGGCTGGTCCTGCACACGCCGATTTACTCGCCGCAGACGCTGCGGACGGCGTTCAAGCGGCAGGTTGCCGCCTTTACCGCCGCTCCCGTCTTCTGGTCCGTCGACCGGCTGCGCCGCAATCGCACGGTGTCCGATCTCTACAAGCGGTTCATGGTTGAAGGCCCGGGGGTCGATCCTTACGATGCGCAGGTGAACTTCGACAACCAGCGGCGTGCCGACGGGCGCGCCGCGCGCCAGTGGTTGCGCGACGGGATCACGCGCGACTATCGCGACTTTCTCAAAGGCTGGCGCAAACCGGCGCTGGTCGTGGTGGCGGCCGACGATCGGACCGTGGACGTGAACGCGATCCGCAACCTGCGCGATTTGATGCCGCAAGCCGAGATCCGGGTGATCGAATCTGCCGGCCATGGGTGGACCCCGACCCTGATTGCCGCACAGGTCGAGGCCATTTCTGCGTTTCTCAAAGCGTGAGCGAGCACGAGTTCAACACCGCAGGCCTTGAGCCCTGGGGCGGTCTCAAACGACCGGCGCCGGGGCGCCGGCCCGATGTTCGAATCCTGGGCGTGCCTTTGGATCGGGGTTCGTTCTACCGTCCGGGTGCCGCCAAGGCGCCGGCCGAGCTGCGAAAGCTATCCGCGATCTTCGCGCCCGTCAGCGAGCACGCCGAACTGTTCGACACGGTCACCGTCCAGGACGATGGCGACGTTACGCTGGTCGAGGGTGACATGGGCGCCAACGTTGACGCGGTCGCCGCGGAAATCGAAAAAACACCGGCGGGCACGCTGCCGATCGTGCTGGGGGGCGACCACACCACCGTCAGTCCCACCTTGATCGCGCAGCAGCGCCGCCTCAACGGCCGCCTGAGCATCCTCTACATCGACGCGCATCCGGACCTGAATGACTCCTCTCGCCACAGCCGCTGGTCGAACGGCTGCGCCTTGCGGCGGGGCCTCGAGCTGGCCCAGATCGATCCCCGGAAAGTCATCCTGCTGGGATGCCGCGACTACGACTGGGAAGAGGTGGAGTTCATTCGCAAGATGGGAGTGACGTTGGTCACGGCCGCTGCCGCGCATCGCTGGACGGGCACCCAGCTGGCTGACGAAATCGGCTCGCGCATCGGCGGCGACGCGCTCCATGTCTCCCTCGATATCGACTCGCTCGATCCGTCGATCGCACCCGGGACCGGCGTCCCCTCGGCCGGCGGCCTTACCTCGCGCGAGCTGCTCGACTTTCTGCGCCAGCTTCGTGGCGTGCGGCTCGCCGGGCTCGACGTCGATGAGGTCGCGCCGCCGCTCGACGTCGGGCACGTCACCAGCCTGGCGGCGCTCAAGTTCATCTTCGAGTATCTCGGGATGGTGAAGCTCGGAACCACGACCTGAGGTAGTCATCGTCGGCGCCGGCGTGATGGGCTGCAGCCTCGCCTTTTACCTGTCCCGCGCGGGCCGGCGAGTCGTCGTGATCGACCGCGGCCGGATCGGCCAGGGCGCGACGGCTGCCTGCGCCGGCGGCATCCGGGCACAGTTCTCCACCGAGATCAACATCCGGATGGGAATCGAGGCGAAACGTCTCCTGGCTCGCTTTGTCGAGGAGACCGGACAGACTGCCGACTTCCGCCCGGTTGGCTACCTCTTTCTTCTGGCAACCGAAGAGGAGCGGTCACGCTTTCACGAGGCGGTCCGCTTGCAGCGCACCTGTGGCGTCGATGACGTCGTCGAGCTCGAGCCCGGCGCGGCGCGCG
>DATNNA010000153.1:0-2763 GCA_035602075.1 Binatus sp. (SeqCode)
AGGATCAGAACGAGCAAGACGAAGTATTGGGCGGCGAGGCGCACCAGCGCGCCCCGGAACATCATCCCGACAGCCGGTAGCCGACGCCATACACCGTTTGGATGAGCTTCGGCGAGCGGCCCTCGTCGATCTTGTCGCGCAGGTACGAGATGTAGACGGCGACCCGGTTCGTCGTTCCTTCGAAGTTGTAGTCCCACACGCGCTCCGCGATCTGCGCCTGGGTCAGCACCTGGTTGGGATGGCGCATCAAGAACTCGAGGAGCGCGAACTCCCGCGCGGTCAGCTCGATCGGGGTCTCGCCTCTCCGGACTTGATGAGTCTTGAGATCGAGGACGAGATCCGCGACCTGCAGCCGGTTCGCATGGCCGTTCTTCTGCTCGCGGCGCATCAGGGCCCGCAGGCGGGCGAGCAGCTCTTCGAACGCGAATGGCTTGGGCAAGTAGTCGTCCGCGCCGGCGTCCAGGCCGGCGACGCGATCGTGAATCTGGCTGCGCGCGGTGAGCATGATGACCGGTGTCTGGATGCGGTTCTGCCGCAGCCAGCGGCACACCTCCATGCCATCCTTCTTGGGAATCATCAGGTCGAGGATGATGGCGTCATAGCGGGCGGTCTCCGCCAGCTCCTGGGCCCGCTCGCCGTCGGCGGCGATGTCGACGGCATAGCGCTCATCCTCCAGGAGCTGCTTGAGCAGCGTCGAGAGCTTGCGCTCGTCCTCGACGAGGAGGAGGTTCATCGGGTGTGTTCCAAGTGTAGCGGTTCGCCAGGCCGGTATAGGCGACCGCCAAACCCCCCGACGAGCTCGAGCTTAAACCGCGACGGCGGGGGCGGTCGAGACGCGCTGGGCGGCGAGTTCGGCGGCGGTCAGCAGGTGGTTGCCCGAGATCCGCGAACCGCTGTCGACGAACCGTCCGAGGCTGGCGCGGGCACGGCGCACATTCCAGCCAAGGATGTCGCAGTATTCGACAAACGTCTCGCCCGCAAAGAACCGCTCGGATTCGGTGCGGTAGCTCTCGACGCTGAGGTCTGCGACCGCTTGCCAGATCACCCGGGTCAAGAGTGACTGGACGGCTTCCAGTGGGATATCCGGTTCGGTTCCGCCTTTTCTCATCCCTTCCTCCGATCGACCGCCGCCATGGCCGCGTCGCCGCGCCATTTGAATGAACGTTTCGCTAATTTAACAAGTGATACCGATTATGTCAACCACCTTTCCGTCGCTTTCCAGGCCCGGCGCTGGGGTGCCGGAGCAGGTCCGCCGCCCATAGTCGACCGTTCACCGGCGTCAGTCGGCGCCCAACGCCTGAGGGAACGAGCGGAACGTGGGGGATCCTTTCGAGGTGCTCGGCGATCGGCCACAGATCGACCTCGCTCGTCATCCAGTGGAGCCGGTCGAAGCGAGCCAGGTTGACAGGACGGCCATGGCCGCGTAGTGTCCGCTCGCCGTTCAGATTGAAGTAGTGCTCGAAATAGGACATCGCCAACTCCCGCAGCGTTCGGTAGACCGGCTCGCGGTCACGTAGGCCGGTGAACTTGCTGGTACCGATTGCCCCCCAGAGCCCGCGCCGCCGAAAGACGGCGATGACGTGGTCTTCGTCGTGCACCGCCGTCAGATCCATGATCAGCGGCGGGTCGCCCTGGACCCGCAGCGCCGCGGCCGCGAGCACAGCGCCCTCGATGCAGTTCGCTGTCGCGTCGCGGAGGACGCGCCGTGGCGACCGGAAGGTTTCCCCCTCGTCTTCGGTGTTGTACGGGATGTCATCGAGGAAGTGCTGGATCTTCGATGGAGTGTCGAGGCGCCGGCGGAAGGTCGCCAGCTCGGAGGAGGTCAGGTCAGCGATGGCACGCGGCATGGTTGGGGTCGCGGGGTTCCGCCCGCGGGCCGGCTGTGGCAGAATCTGTAGTTCGACGCGGCTGTGGTGAAATCGGTAAACACGCCAGGTTCAGGGCCTGGTGGGCGCAAGCCCTTGAAGGTTCAAGTCCTTTCAGCCGCATTCCACTCATCTTTCAGGCGCGCCGCGCCTATCGGCCCACCTCCCGATACCAGTCGCTGATGTAGGCATAGCGCTCTTCCGGCTCGATCGCCGAATCGAGGCGGACCCCGTGGATGCGGCGGTTGACGGCCATCACGTACCGCGGACTGTAGAGAAAGACCGCGGGAATCTCTTTCGCAAAATCCTCCTGGAACGTGGCATATGCCTTGGCCCGCGCCGTCAGGTCGAGGGTGTTGCGGCCGTCCTCCAGGTCGCCATCGATGAAGACGTTCTTCTTCATGCCGGCAAAGTTGAAGCCGCCGGTATGCGCCTGCGACGAGTGCCAGAAGGAGTAGACGTCGGGATCGGGCCCGTTGTCAAACGCCGTCAGCGTCATGTCGAAGGTGCGCGGGTTGAGGTAATCGTGAATCAGTGAGGCCGTCGTAACCGGTCGCACCTCGGCGACGATCCCGACCTGCGACAGCTGGCTCGCCACCTTCTCGGCCACCCGCTCGTAAGGCGGGACGTCGCTCGACACGGTCAGGCCGAAACTGAGCGAGGTGGTGCCCTTGGTTCGAATGCCGTTGACCATGGTCCAGCCCGCGTCGTCGAGCAGCTTGGCGGCGCCGGTCGGATCATAGGCCGGCTGCTGAGCCGCGCTGTCATACGCCCACGTGATCGAACGCGGGATCGGGGAGTCGTCGGGCACCGCCTGCCCGCCGAGGACTTCCTTGATGATGGCGGTCCGGTCGATCGCCTTGGCGACCGCCTGCCGCACCCTGACGTCCTGGAAATA
>DATNNA010000154.1:0-3390 GCA_035602075.1 Binatus sp. (SeqCode)
AAGACCCGCCCGCCAAGGGGGAACATCCGGGTCCCCTCGATCCCACCGTTGCGGATCAGCGCGATATCCGTGGTCCCGCCGCCAATGTCGATGAAGATCCCGCCGAAGTCGTAGACCTCGTCAGTGGCGGCACAGCGCGCCATCGCATACGGCTCGGCGACTGTCGCGATTAACTCCAGGTCGAGTTCCGAGGCGATCGTCTGCAGCGCACCGACGTGGGTCAGCGGCGCAAATGTGTTGAAGACCGTGATCACCATCTGCTTGCCCTGGAAGTCGATCGGGTTGTTGACCACGAAGCCGTCGATGCGAACGCTCGTGATGGCGGAGTTGATTAGCTTGACATTGACGTCCGAAACCCCGAGCTCGAGGCTCATCGAGTGCGCCGCCTCGCGAAGCGCGCGCTTCTGCACCAGCTGCAGCGTCTGCAGCAACTCGACCTCATTGATCTTGAGGTTCGGGTCCGGCCGAGGCACCGTCACCGACGTGCTCAAGCCCTTAACTTGCTCGCCGGCGATCCCGATGACCGCCTGGCCAGGGATCGTGTCGCACATGTCCTCGGCTTCTGACATCGCCCGGTCGCAGCTATCGATGATCCCCTGGATGTCGGAGGGGACGCCCGCCTGCATGTCGGCGAATTCCTGTCGCTGACGCGAGGCGCCCAGCACAACGCCGTTGCGCCCCTCACGTTTCACCACGAGCGCCTTGATGTATTCGGTTCCGATGTCGAGCGCGGTGTAGTAGTTCTCGTAGTCGGCGCCGCGCCGCAGGCGCTTGAGGCGGTCCTTGATCTTGATCATTGCTTACCCCCTCCCCCGCTTGCGGAGGAGGGTCGGAGTGGGGGCTTCATTTGCTTCCTGACATACTCCTGCACCGACTTGAACGCGTCGTCGACCCGATTGGGATCGATACCGCCGCCCTGGCCGACCAGGCCACGGCCCCCGCCCTTGCCCCCGGCCACTTGACGGAAGGCCTGGATCAGGTCGTTCGCGGATAAGCGGTCGGCCAATGGGCTGGCGACTTTGACGGCAAAATTGCGACCGCCGATGACGATCGCCACACCGTTGCCATTGGCGCGGTTGAGCGCCTGGTCGGCGAACACCAGCAGGTCCTTTTCCTGCTCGTCGACCCGCTGCAGCATCAAGCGAACGCCGTCCACCTCGGCCTCTTCGAGCTGCGCACTGCCGCCTGCCGCCAGCCGCTGGCGAAGGTTCGTGGTGTCCTTCTCGAGCCGTTTGACCTCCGCCTGCAGGGCCGCGACACGGGCGGGCAGCTCCGAAGGCGCTGTTCTGAGGGCGTCGCCCAATTCACGGAGCACGCGTTCGTCGCTCCGAATCTGTTGCTCGGCCGCCGCGCCGGCCCGCATCTCGATGCGACGAACGCCGGCGCCGATGCTGCGGTCGCTGGATATCAACGCGATGCCGATCTCACCGCTCCGTTCGACGTGCGTACCGCCGCAGAGTTCCCGAGCCCAGTCGCCGAAGGAGACGACGCGAACCCGATCGCCATATTTCTCGTCGAAGAGCGCCACCGCGCCTGTGGCGATCGCCTGGTCCAGCGGAAGCACCTCGACGCGTCGGACGAGGTTGGCCCGGATCTTGTCGTTCAATAAGGCGGAGACGCGGTCGACTTCGTCCGTCGTCAACGCACGAGAGAAGCGGAAGTCGAAGGTGGCGTAGTCGGGCTGAACCGAGGAGCCAGCCTGAACGGCCTGTTCGCCCAGGACGTCTCGGAGCGCTCGGTGCAGGAGGTGGGTCGCCGAATGATGCCGTGCCACCGCCTGACGCCGCGAGGCGTCAACCGCCGCGTGGACACGATCGCCCGGTTTCAACCGGTCGGGCCGCAACTCCAAGCGATGCCGGATCGCCTCGCCTTGCGGCTGGACGTCGATGACCCGGGCCTTCGTCCCGTTCCAGCTCAGCCAGCCGGTGTCAGCGGTCTGCCCCCCGCGCTCGGCGTAGAACGGCGTCTCCGCGAGGAAGACATCGGCGCGTTCCGGCTCGCCCGCGACCGGAAAGACTTCCTGGACGGCCGTGTCGGTTTCGAGCTGGTCGTAGCCGACGAATCGGCTGGCGCTTGCGGCCAGTGGGGCCGTGAAGCCGCCCGTGGCGACCCGGCTTCGGTCGCGCTGGCTCTGCATCAACGCCGCCACCGCTTCCAGGTCCACCTCGACCCCTCGCTCCTTCGCCAGCTCAGCCGTGAGTTCGATCGGGAAGCCGAGCGTGTCATGCAGGTAGAACACTTCTTGGGGGTTAAGAGTTCCGCGCTCGAGCAAGGGCTGCAGGCGCTCGATCCCCTGGCGTAGGGCGACGCCGAACCGCTCCTCCTCCGACCGGACCACCTCAGCGATCCGGACGACCTCTGTCCGGACCTCAGGGTAGACATCACCCAGCAGCCGCGCCACGATCGGCACGCCCGACGACAGGTGGACCGCCGGACCAAGCCGGCGGGCATGGGCCATGCCGCGTCGGATCAGTCGCCGCAGGACGTATCCACGCCCGTCATTGGCGGGCACGACCCCGTCGGCAAGCAGCATGGTGCTGCCACGAGCGTGGTCGGCAAGCACCCGAAACGAGACGTCGGTTTCAGGATTAACCCCGTAGGGTTTGCCCGCTTCTTCCGCAAAGTGGCGGATCAGCGGCTGGAACGGATCCGTGTCGAAGAGGGACCGCTTCTGGCTGACGACCGACGTGATTCGCTCGAGACCCATGCCGGTGTCAATCCCTTTCTTGGGAAGCGGTGTTCGCACGCCCGACTCGTCTCGGTTCCATGTGATGAAGACCAGGTTCCAGATTTCGAGAAAGCGGTCGCAGTTCTCGCAGTTCGGCCCACAGTCGGGCAGGCCGCAGCCGTATTCCTCGCCCCAGTCATAGTGGATCTCCGAGTCCGGTCCACACGGCCCAGTGGGGCCGGCCGCCCAGAAGTTGTACTCATCACCAAATCGCCGGATCCGCTCGGGCGGGATGCCCGTTCTCTTCCAGATCTCGAAGCTCTCGTCATCGTCGTTGTGAATGCCGGCCCAAAGACGCGCCGTTTCGAGCTTCAGCTGTTTCGTCAGGAATTCGTACGCGTAAGGAATGGCCTTTTCCTTGAAGTAGTCGCCGAAAGAGAAGTTGCCCAGCATCTCGAAAAACGTCAGGTGATGCCCGTCATGGCCCACGACGTCGATGTCCACCGAGCGGAAGACCTTCTGACAGGTGGTCGCACGGGGGTATGGCGGCTTGGCCTGACCGAGGAAGTAGGGCTTGAACTGGACCATCCCGGCGCTCGTGAACAGCAGGGTAGGATCGCCGAACGGGATCAGGGAGGAGCTCGGTAACACCTTGTGGTCCCGCTCTTTGAAGAAGTTGAGAAAACGCTGGCGGATGTCCGCGCTCGTCATATCTGGCCTGC
>DATNNA010000155.1:0-3323 GCA_035602075.1 Binatus sp. (SeqCode)
CCGACCCCGACCCCGACGCCGACGCCGACGCCCACACCCACACCCACGCCTACACCTACGCCTACGCCTACGCCTACGCCCACGCCCACGCCGACCCCGACGCCCACGCCGACCCCGACGCCTGTGCCACTCGCGATCACCAGCGCATCCGAATCACTGGCCCTTAGCGGCCAGTGCGGCGAAGGCACCCTCACGGCGACGGGTAGGTTCACAACCAATGGCGCCGGCGGCACCGTCTTCTACCACTGGGTCCGGAAGGGCGTAGCCCAACCGCAACAGTCGAAGGTCGTCAATCCGGGCGACAAGGGGATGCAGGTGATCACCGACACCTGGAAGCCCAGCGGCGCCGGGAGCGAGCAGCTGGTCTTCACGAGCCCGAGTTACGCGACGCAAACGCAGTCATTCAACTGCTGATCGACCCGGTTGGCCGGAAGGACTTAGGCTGCCGCGGAGGCCTGGTACCGCGCGATCTTCCCCGGACCGGAACGCTTGGCCGCATAGAGGGCTTCGTCCGCACGGGCCAGCAGCACGTCCGGCGTGGCGCCGTCATCCGGGAAGATCGCGATGCCGATGCTGAAGGAAGCCTGGACGTCCGTGCCCCGCAACGTTTGGCCCATCGAGCGGTAGATCTCCTGGATCCGGGTCGCGACAATGTTGGCGCCCTCAGCGTCTGCGTCGGAAAGCAGCAGCACGAACTCGTCGCCGCCGAACCGGAACGGTTCGTCCCCAACGCGGACCGCGAAGCGGAGCAGGTTCGAGACTTCCTTCAAAAACTCGTTGCCGACGCCGTGCCCCAGCCGGTCGTTGACCGTTTTGAATCCATCGACGTCCATCATCATCACCGCCATCCGCCGGCCGGTCCGCGCCGCCGGACCGAGCCACGTCGGGAAATGCTCGTGAAGCGCGCGAAGGTTGTGGAGGCCCGTCAGCTCGTCGATCCGGGTCATCCGCATCAGTCGTCGCCGCTCTTGCTCCCAATTACTCGTGAGCAGCGCCGCATATCCATACATCAACAGGTGGGTGAGGCCGTTGACGACCAGAGTCGTCCCCGTTGCGCCAGTGACCCCGACACTCACAATGGCGACTGCCGCCGCGATCGCCAGCGCCAGCAGTCGCGGCAGCAGCATGGCGCCAGAGAGCACGATCAGGAAGTAGACAAGCCGCAAATCGAAGTCGCCCCCGAACGATCGCTCCAGATAGGCGACGGCCGCCACGGCGGCCAGCAAGAGCGTGAGGCCCAGGACACGTCTGATGCCGAGCACGTTGCGGATCGCCGGCTCCGCGATTTTCATGAGATTGTTGCCTAGGCGGTAACGGGCTTTCCAGGCCGTCATTGCGCTGGATCAGGCCGAAGTCGCCCGCCTCTGCGTCACGCCACGCACGATCCAAATGACCAGCAAGGCGATGATGCCGCCGCCGAGCGCGACGAAGGGGTGGGCGCATCCAACGAACGCCCACGGCAGGCCAAGGGCGAGGCCGCTGAGCGCCTCACGAAAAGGCACGCCACGCCCGATCGGCGTGTCACAGGCCCGGCAGCGGCCGCGTTGGGCCAGGTAGCTGATCACCGGGACCAGTTCGTCGGGCGTCAGGCGGTGGTTGCAGGTCCGGCAGTGAGAAGGCGGCCAGAGCAGGGATTCGCCACGCGGCAGGCGGTCGAGAACCACCTCGAAGAAGCTCCCCAGCGCCATCCCAAGCGGAAGCAAGAAGGCTGCGCCGAGCAGGTTGCACAGGATGTCAAGCAATCAACCGCGCCTCCGAGCCCGCCCGCCGACGCCCACCCCTTGATCATCGATGCCTACCTCCAGACCCTGCTCGACCAGACGGCTTCTGATCTGATCCTGACCGCCGGCGCGCCACCCACGATGCGAAAAGATGGGACCCTGGCGCCGATCGCGGCCGACCCGCTCCGTCCCGACGAGATCGAGCAGATCGCCCGCGAGATGTTGTCGCCCGAGCGCTGGGCCCGCTTCCAGGCGCAGAGTGACCTGGACTTCTCCTTCAACTGGAGAGGCACGGCCCGATTTCGGATCAACATCTTCAGGCAGCGGGGCTCCGTCGGCCTCGCGCTGCGGCTGATCCCCTATCAGATCCCCAACTTCGACCAGCTTGGCGTGCCGGCGGTGGTGCGCGGCCTGACCAAGTTGGGGCAGGGGCTGATCCTGGTGACGGGTCCAACCGGTTCGGGTAAGTCGTCCACGCTCGCGGCGATGGTCAATGACATCGTGGCCACCCGGCCGTGCCACGTGATCACCATCGAGGACCCGATCGAGTACGTGTACCGGCATCAGCGAGGTATTGTCGAGCAACGCGAGGTCGGCGCGGATGTCCCGTCCTTCGCCGACGGCCTCCGGGCGGCTCTTCGGCAGACGCCTGACGTGTTGCTTGTGGGCGAGATGCGCGATCTCGAGACCATCTCAGCCGCGATCACGATTGCCGAAACCGGACACCTGGTGCTGGCCACCCTGCACACCAACGACACCACCCAGGCCGTCGACCGGATGGTCGATGTCTTCCCCGGCGACCAGCAGCAACAGGTTCGGGTCCAGCTATCCAGCACGCTGGCGGCGGTGATTTACCAGCAACTTTTACCGCGCCGGGACGGGCCGGGTCGGGTCGCCGCCTTCGAGGTCCTGCTCAACACGCTCGCCGTCCAGAACCTGATCAAGGAGGGCAAGACGCGGCAGCTGCGAAACGTGCTCGAAACGGGTGCCAAGGATGGCATGAATACCATGGAACGCAGCCTCAGTGAGCTGATCCGCTCCGGCACGGTCGATGTCGCAGCCGCCGCGGCGCGGGCCCAACACCCCGAAGAGCTGCGCCGCCTCGCCGCCTAGCTGCCATCCCTCACCTCTCCCCATTTACCCTCCCCCGCGTGCGGGGGAGGGAAGGGTGGGGGCTGCAAGTTTGGGCCGCTTGACGCGTTTGCTCCGGTTGGGACCATATATGAAGCCGGCGCTTTCCACGAGCGCGGCGGCTCGATGGCTCGGGATCAGTAAGTCGACCCTGATTCGGGCTGTCAATCGCGGCGACATCCAGCCGGCGTTTCGCACGCCGGGCCGGCACCTGCGTTTCACGCTCGAGGATCTTCAGGCGATCCAACGGCGGCTGCAGGGGTTGCCCCAGGAGGTCACCTGAGCGCCGTCGAGCGTCAGCCCGAAGGCCGGTTCGCGGCCCGCCCGGAGAAGCGTCTTGGCGAGCTGCTTCTCGAGCATGGGCTGCTGACCGCCGAGCAGTTGGAGAGCGCGCTGGCCGCGCAGCGGCTCCAGCGGCGTCCACTCGGTCAGGTGCTGCTCGCCCAGGGTCTGGTCGATGAGAAGGCCCTC
>DATNNA010000156.1:0-4387 GCA_035602075.1 Binatus sp. (SeqCode)
GAATAATGCGAAACGCCCCTCACCCTTCGCAGTGAGGGACGTTTCGTTCGAGGTCGGGAGAGTGCGTTAAGCGGGAATCGCCTGCGGCTTCGCTGCGATGAACGGCACCGCGACCTTCTGCCGCTGCCGGACCCAGAGCACGATCTCGAGCGCAAAGGCGCCGAGGACCACGAGGGCTGCGACACCCAGACCGATCGCCGCATAGAGGGCATAGGTTCCGATCGTCCACCAACCGTAAGCGTTCAGCAACAGCCCGCGAAGCGTCTCGCCCTTGAAGAGGGTGGCCACCTGGCCGGCGATCTTCGTGTCAGTGGGGTTTGCCTGCGCCTTCGCGCTCATCTGCGAGTAGGTCAGTCCACCCGCGACTTCGCTCAGATGGACACCGATGAAGCTGTTCGCGTAGACCCTGGCTTGCTCGCCGGTCGTCAGCTGCTGGCCACCGTATACATTCATCGCCGTCGCGTCAGCGGCCGGGAGAGCTCCGATCGACGCGCCATATGCAGGCGGGAAGTAGATCTGTTGCGCCGTCAACTCCGTCGAAATCTGATTGTGAATGAAGGAATTCCCCCAGAACAGGAATCCGGCGCAGAAAACCAGGATGCCGATGAGGCCGGCCTGGAGAACCAACACTCGCCACCGCAATGTCTTTGTCATCTCATTTACCTCCATCGAAATTTGCCTCCTGGTCGTACGCTCCAGGTGTTGATCTCATCCTGCGGCCGTAGCGCCTAAAGCTTTAGGACCAATGGTCCTGACCTCGTGGTGACCCGATCTTGGCTGGCCGGGACCTAGGTCCTGCGACCGAATCGTTACAGGCGGGCGAGCCCGATCGCCGTGGGCGTCGAGCAAGACTCTGGGGCGCAACGCCGCCAGCGGGACCGGCGTTCGGCGTTGGCGCGGGTGCTCAACTCGAACATCACCCAGGCATAGGCCGCCGGGTCGTGTCCGTCGAAGGCGAGGGGGTCAAATCCCATTGCCCGCAAGTTGGATTCGTCCTCGTCCGCGCGGATCGCCAGAGACTCCAGCGCGAGAGGTATGAGCGTGCTGATCACCCGGTAGCCGGCCTCGGCTGCGAGGTGCGGATCGATCGATCCCGCGAGGCAGCGGTCGGCGTCCTCGAGCGCTATGAAGAGATCGGTCCGATCGACCCCACTACGCGATAGTTGCTCCGCCATCCGAAAAACCCGCTCCTGGGTCTCCATCGAGTGCGACCCGTCGCCCAAGCCTCTTGCCCACGAGTCAGCCATGGGGTTGGCATGTCGGTATTCGCGCACCCAGGCGGTGCGCCGACCGTCGAGTACTTCCACCACTGGGGGACGAACTGCGACAACCATCGCCAGTAGGATGCGCGACCAGAGGTCGCAAACCTAGGGACGCTGGTCCCCACGCAAATGGGACTGTCAGGCCTTCGTCTCGGCGTAGAAGCCCCGCCAGATCAACCGATAGATCGGAATCCAGCGGGGGATGTCGCGCAAGCCCGGAATGAACGGCACGAGCACCAGCAGTAGAGTCAGCAGCGCCATCGTGAGGACTACCAGCAGATCGCCGTACGAAACCTGGTTGAACGGCGGAATCTGGTACCAGAGGGTGTAAAGCCAGAGCCAGGTCTGGCCCGGGTAGAGCCCGGTCTCGTTCATCATGCCCCACTGGTTGCCCGTGAGGTGCTGGTCATGCGCGATGCCGGACACGTAACCGCCGTCGTTGATGAAGAGCAGCGGCTTGGTGTAGTCGGTCTGGTAGAAGTGGTCGCTGGAGAGGAGCAGTCCATCCATCGCGCCCGTCTGGGCCAGTTGCACGAGGCGTGCCAGCATGGCCGGGACCGGGCCATAATCGCCATCGGCCACCGTGACCGCGCCGTTCGCCACCTTGGCATCCTTCAATGCCGTGGCATACGCGTCATGCCACTTGCCCTGCTGGTCGGCCGAGGCGGCCTCGTAAGTGGTGACGAGGCCGCTCAGCTGGGTGTCGGTACTGGCGGCCTGCTTGAGGGGGTTGATGACAAAGTCATGCGGCTGGTCGACATTCGCATGCACCCCAGCCCAGGATTGCGGCGAAAACGGCCCGATCGACTGGACGGACCCGGTGCCATGGTTGTACGGAGGGCCGTAATTCGCCGTTACGCTTTGCCCCGCCAATTCATCGTTCGCCGTCGTCGTGAAGTCCACCGGATCAGCCTGTGCCCAGCTCTGGATCGTGACCGACGGGACATCAGGCGAGGACAGAAAGATAGCGAGCGCCAGGATGACGATCAGGGATGCCACCATCGCGATGGCGATCTCCTTGAGCAAGTCGTACGGAATCGTCCGAACACTCTGTTGGGAGGCCTGGCCGGCGGAACGTTCGCTGATCATTTCTTCCGCAGGTCCCCCGCGACCACGGGTCTTGCCTCGTGCCCGATCGGCGGCACCACGCCCTTCATCCGAACTTGAATGATGTGCAGGAAGACCAGAGCGATGATCGCGATCGGCAGCAGCATCACGTGCAGGCCGTACATCTGGCCGAAGTTCAGGACGTTGAAGAATCCACCGACGCCGGTGGAGTTCACGGCGTCCTTCGCGTTCATAGCGATGTACTGGGCGTCGAAGTTCTGCTGCGAAAGGTAGCCGGTAAAGGCGGCCACGATGCTGATCGCGAAGGTGACCACCCCGATCATCCAGGTGGGCGCCCGACCTTCACGCCAGCTGGCCATGAAGTACTGGCCCCACAGGTGCAGCACCATGAAGACGAAGAACACCTGGACACTCCAGAAGTGGAGGCTGTTGAAGAAGCGGCCGACACTCGAAAGGTGCCACCACTGGGGGCCGAACGCCGCCAGCACGACGCCACTGAGCACTACCCAGACCAAGGCCGCGATGGTGACCACGCCGAAGACATAGACCCAGGAACCGACGTAAAAGGGCTGGCGGTCTGGAAGGAGGTTCTCCCAGGGCAGTCGCCGCTCGAGCTGACGGCGGGCGGCGGCGGTCCAGCTGCCGGTCGACTCGTCGCCGACCCGGCTTTTCATAGCTTTTTCTCCTTCTCCGGGGACGAGCTGTGCCCCGGGAAAGGAAGGACTAGAGCGAGTGCAAAAAGGGCCACCATGAGTCCAATCAAGATCAAGTTCGGCCAGGAAATGAGAATGAAGCCCCAGTGTAAGTAGCCGGCTGGTTGGTCCATGCCGACACGCTAGCCTCCCGCAAAAGAATTTGCAACAGACTGGAGCTCAGCGGGCGCCATAGCTGCTTCGACTGCGGAGGCCAGCCGATCAAGGAAGTCTTTAATCGTGGCTTCCGCGACGCGGGAGAGCAAGGCCTTGTCCATGGTGCGCCCAACCAACCCGAGCGGTGGTTGGTAGCGGGCGCTCAGCGAAAGCTGCGTCAAGTGAGCTCCCAGCGAAGCCAGCTCTAGTTCTGCGTCGAGCACGGGGAAAAGGCCTTTCGGTCCGGTGGCGCGCCAGCTGATCGGAATCCAGGTTCGCTCGGTTCCGATGACCGGCTCTCCAATCTCGATCTCGACATGCTTCGAAACCCGATGCCCGTCTACAGCAAAGCCGACCTCTGCCAGGAGATGCTGACCGCGATCATCCGCAACGAGGGCCAGGCTCGGAATTACGCTCGCAGGCACCGAGAGGAGCGCCTGCTCGAGGGCTGCGCGTGGGTGCGGCAATTCGACGTAGTACCTGATAAAGATGGCATTTACGCTACAGCGAGTGCTTCGCCATCTATAGGGACCATGGTCCCTTCCCGGACGGGACCCGTGATCTTGGTTCGCCTCCCTGGTTCTGCGAAGATAGCCTGATCGTGAGCGGCATTCCCCTTCGGGTCGTCCTCGTCGACGACCATGAAGTCGTCCGCAACGGCATCAAGTCACTCCTCGCAGAGACTCCGGATGTGAGCGTCGTCGGTGAAGCGGGCACCGTCAAGGACGCCATCGAACGGGCCGTCTGGGCTCGGCCCGACGTCGTCATCATGGACGTCCGCTTGCCGGACGGCAGCGGCATCGAGGCCACCAGAGAGATCCGGGCGCGCCTGCCAAACACCCAGGTCCTGATGCTGACCACCTTCTCGGACGACGAGGCGCTCTTTGCTTCGATCAT
The DNA here is from genome assembly GCA_035602075.1 of Binatus sp. (SeqCode). Taxonomy (GTDB): domain Bacteria; phylum Chloroflexota; class Dormibacteria; order CF-121; family CF-121; genus CF-13. The sequence goes on from DATNNA010000156.1 coordinate 4,076, forward strand.
GGCCGGCGCCGCCGGCTATGTCCTGAAGCAGATCAAGGGCGCCGACCTGGTCCGGGCCGTCCAGACGGTCGGCCGTGGCGAGAGTTTGCTCGATCCCGCGGTAACCAAGGGTCTGCTCGATCGGCTGCGCCGGGGCAAGCATCTGCTCAAGGACGAACGGCTGGCGCGCCTCTCCGCCCAGGAGGAGCGAATTCTCGAGATGATCGCCGAGGGGAAGACGAATCGCGAGATCGGAGACAGACTGCACCTGGCCGAGAAGACGGTCAAGAACTACGTCACCAGCATCCTCTCCAAGCTCGAGGTCGCCCGCCG
>DATNNA010000157.1:0-8996 GCA_035602075.1 Binatus sp. (SeqCode)
CCCGCAGAACCTCGGCACCATCAGCCGGACGGCCGAGGCGACCGGCGTGGGCGGCATCGTGACCTCCCACAACCGGTCCCCGGAGGTTACGCCGTCGGTCGTGAAAGCGTCAGCCGGCGCCGCCGAGCACCTGCGCTATGCGCGTGTCGCGAACCTGGCGCAGGCGACCGAGACGCTGAAAAATCTCGGCTTCTGGATCGTGGGCCTCAGCAGCGACGCGCCCACGCCCTACACCGAGTTCGACTACCGTCGCCCGCTGGTGCTCGTGATCGGCGCCGAAGGCGAGGGGCTGCACGAGCTACTGCGCAAGAAAGCCGACGCGCTCGTTCGCTTGCCGATGCTCGGCAAGGTCAGCTCGCTCAACGCCGCGGTCGCCGGCTCGATCCTGCTCTACGAGGTCGTTCGCCAACGAGGCCAGTGAGCCGGCTCCTGGTAGGCCAGAGCGCCCAGGCGCAGGCGGCGGCCAGCACGGCGATCCCGACGAGGAGTGCCGCGCCGAGGAACTGACCGCTCACGACGTTAGCGGCGGCGAGCACGAGCAGGACGGCAGCCTCCGCCGCGATGACAAGACCCTTCAGGTCGCTCACTGCCGCGTCCCTGGCAGGTTGGTGCCGGGCCCGCCGGTTCGCGCCCGATGCTCGTTGAGGGCGGCTTCATACTCCTCGAGCGACTTGAATTCTTCAGCCTCGAGCAGCACCTTCTTGGTTGCCGTCTCCCAGTCTCGTGGCAAGGTCTTGAACATCGGCAGCCCGCGTTTCCGCCGATAGAGGATGAACAGCACGATGGCCGCGATAACCCACACAGGACCGATGATGCGCGCGTAGTGGTGGGTCAGCAGCACCATCACGAGGAAGAAGAGGACGCCGAGGAAGCCGAGCACACCGAGGACGGGAAACCAGACCTGGTTGCCGCGGTAGGTGATCCGGATGTTGAGCGGCATCTTGTACGGCCGCGGCGTGAACGGGTCCTTGAGGCGCAGGACGAAGAGGGAAATGAACACCAGCAAATAGCCGGTGGTGGCACCGAAGGCGTAGAGATCAGCGAGGACGTCGATCGCGACGGTCTTGCCCACGGGCCCTGGTGTGAAGAAAGCGAAGACCGTCTGCAAGAGGGCGACTACCCCGAACACGATGACGGCCCGCGCCGGTGTGGCGAAACGCTTGTTGACCTGGGCGAACCAGTGGGGAAGGAGATCGAACTGGCTCATCGAGTAGCTGAGGCGGGACGAGCTGACAACGCCGGAGTTGGCCGAGATGAAGACGATGAGGAAACCGATGAAGGCCGTCACGGGCGCAGCGACGACGCCAATAATCGGGATATGCGCAGCGATCAGAGCGACCGGGTCGCCTTCGTGGCCGCTGAAAGCGCTCGGCGTGACGAGTCCGTTGGCCAGGATGGAGAACGCCATGGCGAACAGCAGGACCGAGATGACGAGCCCGATCGAGGTTCGCGGGATGATCGTCGCCGGCCGGCGCGTCTCCTGGGCGACTTGCGAGATCGTTTCCAGCCCGACGAAGGCGATGATGGCCAGCGACGAGCCAAAGGCGAACTGACTGAGGGTTGGAGGATTGCCGAGAAACTCGTTAGCGACCATCTCCGGACGCCACACCAACACGAAGCCGGCGAGGACGATGACGGTCTGGGCAACGATCGCGATCGTCCCGATGACTTCGTTGAAGTTCGTCGACACCTTGATGCCGCGGACATTGAGCCAGATCAACAGCAGCATCCCGGCCACCGATTCGATCAACCACAGCCAGGCGAGGTGGATTGGCCCCATGGTCACGGTGAAATCGGTGATGTGATGGCCAAACGTGATCCAGGGCAGGAAGTAGTTGAAATAGCCAAAGGCGACCACCGTGAAGAGTGAGATGTCGATCGTGTAGTCGAGCACCAGCGCGGCGCCGGCCACCAATCCGGCGAGGTCCCCGAGCCCGCGCAGCGTGAAGTACTGGCCGCCGCCGGCCAGCGGATAGGCGGAGGCCAGCTCCGCGTAGCACAACCCGACCAGCGCGAAGACAATCCCGGCCGCCAAGAAGGCCAGCGGCGCCAGGCCGAGCGCGGCCAGCGTGATGATCCCCAGCGCGGTGTAGATGTCGGCGCCGACGGCCGCGTAGCCCCACATGTAGGAGCCCCAGACGGAAACGTCGCGCCGGAGCTCGCTCCCGGAGATCCCCTCGACCGGGAGATGTCCGTCTGGTGGTGTGTGCATCGAACGCCCATCAACGTAGGTCCTCCTCGCCGAACGGCTCACCGTACCGAGTACGGATTCTTGTACGGAGGGCCCCCGAATCCGTACTAGGCTAACTTTCCGCACCGAGTACGGGGCTGAGCGTACGATTGCTCGCGGAGGCCCCTGTGTCCACCCCTAGCGCCAAACGCGGCACGAGCCTGGCCCGCTATCTGCCCGGTCCTTTCGCCCTGGCCGGCCGGCCCGAGGAACTCCCGGTGGCAGCCGGCTGCATCGTCGCGCTCTTGCTGGTGTTCGCCGGCGACCTCGTCACGCCGGTCCAGGTCGCACTGACCGCGCTCGGGCTGATCCCGTTGCTGGCCGCGGTCTGGCTCCTATCCGACCGGCTGGCGCTGGCGGTGGCCGTCGTCGGTCTCGGTCAACTGGTGCTCACGACCGCCCTGGGCAGCGTGAGCCTCGCGACCGGTGTCTCGGAAGCGACCGCCTATCTCGTCCTCGGGCTGGTCGTCCGCCTCTACGCGGGCAGCCTGGCGGAACTGCTCGCGCGGCAGACACCCTTGAAGCGCAGCGAGGTCACGAGTCGCACCGGCGTCGAGACCCTGACCAAGCGCGAGCGCGAGGTTGCCACGCTAGCGTCGCAGGGGTATACCGCTCGCGAGATCGGGGCGCAACTGCACATCGGCGAGCGCACCGTGGAAACCCACGTGGCCAACGTATGCAGCAAGCTTGGATTGAAAGCCAAGGTCGAGCTAGTTCGCGCGGCGCCCAGGCTGGGTCTATGAGGGCTAACCCTCCCCCGCTTGCAGGGGAGGGTTAGGGTGGGGGCATGGAGCGACTGATCGTCGATGGCTACAACATCATCTTTGCCTGGCCCGAGTTGTCCGCGCTCAAAGATGTGAACCTGCAGGACGCGCGCGAGGTCCTGATTGCGACGCTAGCGGACTACGCGGCGATGACGAGGCAGAAAGTGACCGTCGTATTCGACTCGCATCGCCGCCCCGACGCGGAGGCGTCTGAGCAGACCGTCAGCGGCGTCCAGGTGGTCTACTCGGGGCGGAAGACGAGCGCCGACCACGTCATCGAGCGGTTGCTCTTCGAAGCAAAGGCGAGCGACGAGGTCACGGTCGCCACCTCCGACGCGCTCCAGCGCGACCTCGCGCTGGGACGGCAGATCAAGACCGTCTCGGCGCTGACCCTCAAGGGCCAGGTGGATGCGGTGTTCGCCCGCCGCAACCAGCAAATGGGGGACAACCGTGCCCGTTCCGACATTGCCCGACGGCTGGAGGATCGCCTCGACCCGAAAACCCGCGAACGTCTCGACCGGATGCGCCGAGGCGAACCACCGGAGAAATAAAAGAGGGCCGCGCGGCGCGGCCCTCTTTTCTGCTGGCTGGATCTAGCAGGCTGAAAGTCCGGGACTGAAGCGATTGAACGCCGGCGTCGACGTGTAGAAGTCGGTCACGTAGGAGCCGTCGCTGAGGCGGTCCCAGATGCTGGTGCCGTTGACCGCGCTGCTCGACCGGACCTGGCAGACGATCATGATCCGCTGGCCGGCGGCCAGGTTGCCGAGCGAGCGATACCCGGTGCCGGGACCGGTGCGGTGCCGGACGACGTCGGTCGTGAAGTAGAGGTGCCCCGCCGGCGCCTTCGGCGTCGGGAGCGGCACGACGACCGCCACCGGTTGAATGCCCGCGGTGCCAACGAAGTGGATGTAGCGATGCGCCCGCACGGTGCGCTGGCCGTAGCGTAGGTAGTTGGACCAGTTGTACTCTTCGACGATCGCGTTGCCAGCGGCGTCGACCGCCATCACGTAGGCGACGTGGCCGCCCCACCAGGCACCATCCTCCCCGCCGTGCCAGACGGCCACCGAACCAACGGTCGGATGAGTGTCGACGACGTAGCCGATCGATGCCGCCGCCGCATCCCACGATCCGCCGTTACCGAAGAAGGCCGTCTTCCCATTCGGGCCTCGCAGTGACGCCCCCTGCAGGCGGACCCCCTCCTGGCTCAGGCGAAACGCGGCGAACGAGGTGCAATAGCCGCTATAGAAGCCCCAGGGATCGAGTTTGTTGACCGTCCCGCGATAGGGGTAATCATCGATTCCGGCAGCGCTGACCGTAAGAGCCGGGACGCCAAGAAAGAGCACGGTCGCTCCCATAACCGCCGACAACGCCTTGCGCACACTGAACCTATCGCGCTCCATGGGGCTGATGCCACCTCTCCATCGCGCACGTCGCGCGGTATTTGCCTCCCCGCCCGCTGCCGATACAACGGAGGGTCCGCGCCGATGGCATCGGGCGATCCGGGATCGTTGTTAATTGGTCGCAGCGCTGTTGGCTGCCGTCACCGGCTCACCAACAGATCGTGTCATCGGCGGGCGACCTGTCCCATCGCCGGCTGATCTTGAATCAGCTTCGGCCGAGCCCAGTGGAAGACCAGGAGTGCCCAGCTCCATCCCAGCAGCAGTCCGGCGGCGACATCGGTCGGGTAATGCACGCCCAGGTAGACGCGGGACCAGGCCACCGCGAGCGCAATCACGACACCGAGCACGATGGCAGCCTCGCGCCAGCCGCGCGCCAGACCCTGAGACAGCATGATGGCGATCGTCAGGTAGATCGCGGCCGCCTGCGTCGTGTGCTCCGAAGGGAAGCTCAGGGAGGAGAGGTGGCTGAGCTGCTCGATCGTCGGCCGCGGCCGCGCGACGATCACCTTGACAACCAGAGGCAGCAGGGCGCTGCCGGCCGCGATCACCACGAGCGCGATGTCGTCCGCGGGGCGCTTCCAGCGGCGAAGAAGCAGGAAGGCGATCGATAGTGGTGCGAGCAGGACGAAGGAGCCCGCCTCGGTCACAACCCAGGCGATCGCGGTCAGCGTTGCGTCGCGACCGCCGGCGATCGCTTGCAGGGCCTGCGCGTCGAAGCCCGGGGCCCACGCCCGGATGCCGATGCCGGCAGCTGAGGTGAGGATCGCCAGTCCCAGCAGGATGCCGAGGACACGCACCGAAAACGCGGTCAGGGCTGGCCGTTTACCGATGCTGGTCCTTGAAGCGCGGCGGTGCGATCACTCGAAGCCCAGCCGGCACGACCTCGAAGGTCCCCGGAATCTTCCCGGCGATCTCGCCGTCCAGGGTGATCTCCATCGGCTGGTGCGTCCGGATGCGCAACCGCGACACTTGGAGTGTCCGAAAGCCGCGCATCCGGCGATGCACGCCAAGGATGGGATAGAGTGCCGAGCGCAACAGCCGCCGGATCGGCAGGTGCTCGATCATGATCACGTCCAGGGTCCGGTCGTCCGTTTCCGCACCGGGGAGTTTGAGGCCGAGGAATCCGCCAAAAACCGGCGCATTGATGACCGCGAGGTGGACCAGGCTCAACCCCTCGGTTCGTCCCTCGCTCTCGACTTCGCAGGGGAAGATCGGCCGTTCCTTTAGCGCAATCGCCATCGCCACGGCGTAGGTCAGCCGCCCGAATCGCGCCCGCAGATCCGCTCGCGTCGCGAAGCTCGCGAACTTGACGTTGATGCCCGTGGCGGCGGCATGAACGAAATAGCGAGGCGGTTGACCGTCGCGCGTCAGCTTTCCCGCGTCGTGGCGCGAGACCCGGCCGCGAGCGAGGAGTCGTACGGCCTTCTCGACGTGCATCGGAATCTTGATCGACCGGGCGAAGTCGTTCGAGGTGCCGAGGGGCAGGATGCCGAGGACGGCCGGTGTCGCAATAACCGCGTTTGCGACCGCGCCGACCGTCCCATCACCGCCGGCCGCGACAACGATGGGTGGTGGTGAGCCATTACGTCGCAGCAGGTCGGGTAGGCGCTGAAGATCCTCCACGGCGATCTCCGCCACGACTTGGAGTCCGCGAGCGGCGATCAGTTGTCTGGCCCGGGCCAGCTTGTGTTCGTTACCGGCGTGCGGGCTCACGACCAGGATCAATTGATTGGTACCGGCGCTCTCCGTCGTCGTGGGCACCGGCGTCGCCGGATCCCACCACCGGCTGGCGACGCGGATCAGCGGGCCGCTGGCGAGCCCCAGCCCAGCGCCGATCGCCGCACCGGCCAAGACATCGAAGGGATAGTGCACGCGCAGGTGAACCCGCGAGTAGGCGATCGTGGCCGCCAGCGGCAGAAGCGCTACGAGCAGTCGTGGGTCTTCCAGGCCAACGCCGGTCGCGAAGGCAAAGGCTGACGCCGAATGCCCGGAGGGAAATGAGAAGCTGCCGGGCAGGCTAATCGGCAACGGCCGATCCCCGCGCCGCCTCGCCGGCCGGTCCCGCCGAGCGAGGTACTTCAAGGGCAGGTTCACGAGCGTCGACGTGATCCCGATCGAGACGATGCCGCGAAGCGCAGCGCGCCGGCCCCGGCGCCCGCCCAGGATCGCGATCAGGCCGGCGATCGCGATCCAGAGCAAAGATCGGTTGGCCCCGTTGCTCAGTCGCGTGAGGCCGGCGTCGACGAGCCGCCGCTCGTCTCGCGTCAGGCGGTCAAAGAGACGCCGGTCGAGGTCATCAAGGGCGGCGAGCGACCCGCTCATGGTTGCCTCCCCCTCTGGGGAAGGGCCAGGTGGGGGCCCAAGCTACCGGCAAACCCAGACGCGGCCGTGCAGTCCATTCACCCAGCCGCACCAGCGCGGCGCGGGTACGCGGGGAGCCGGCGGCTGGTAGAACTCGGATATCTCGCGAGGGTCGGAAGGCTCGATGGGCGTGCCCGCCGCGAGGAGCTCGCTGACGGTCAGGAACTGATATCCGCGTTTCTCGAGCTCAGGGATGATCAGCCGTAAGGCCGGGCCGGTCGACGGGGCGTTCGCGCGACCGTGCAAGTGCATCACGATAATCGACCCCGGTTTGACTTCCGACAGCACGGTGGAGACGATCTGCTGAGGGTAGGTGTTAAAGGCGTCGATCGAGTTGACGTTCCACTGGACAGGAATCAGCCCGGCGGCGTGGACCAGGTCAAGCGCCTGCCGGTCATAGCAACCGCCGGGAAAGCGGAAGTATTTCGGCAGGACTCCCGTCGAACGCTCGATCGCCTGCTGCGCGACCTGAATCTGGCGGGCCTCCTCCGCCCGGCTCACCCCGTCGAGCCGGTAGCAGGGGAGGTGAAAGGCCGGATGGGAATAGCTGTGGTCACCGATCTCGAAATTCGGGTTGGCCGCCATTTGGCGGGCCAGGGCCGGGTAGACCTCGGCCCACATCCCGGTCATGAACATGGTGGCATGGATGTTCCGGGTCTCTAGGTAGGACAGGGCATCCTTGTTGATCCAGACCGCGCCCGCGCGGGCGGCCGCTGCCATCCCCGCATTCATATCGAGGTCGAAGGTCAGCGCCACCACCTTCTGGGCGGTGACGGCGCCCAGGAGAACCCGCGGAGCCGGAGCTAACTCTCCGAGAACAGGGAGACGGGGCCCGCGGGGCGGATTATCCCGGCGATCGGTCTCCGCCGCCAGCGCCACGGTCGGCGCGGCAATGACCGGGGCGGACGGAATCCGGTTATACGACGACGTGCCTGCCAGGAGCAGGACAACCACGGCCGCGATGGCCCCTCGCCTGAGCATTCCCTTCTTCACGCTAGCTCAACTGTATTAATAAACGGCTAAATCGCGTCGGCCATCCAGTTCCTAGTCGGCTGAGGCCGGTGCGATCGCCGCCACCAGCGCCAGGTCGCCCGGCCTGACCGACTTCGGATCGAACTTCCGAACGTTGGCTGCCATCTTGGTCAGCGCCTCGGCCATCGACATCGGCGGCGCGGCGTCCTTCTTCCGGGACGGGGGAACGAAGCGAACCGGGTTGATCCGGGCCACGACCACGGCGCGCAGGTACGGGCTCTTCATGCCCATCGCCTGCATCGTTTTCACATGGGCCGCAACGCGGTCGTCGATGTCCATGATGCGGACAGCCCATTGCTCACGCTGCCGCAACGCGGCGGGAAGCGTGCTGTCCAGGAAGCGGTCTACCTTGTTGAGGACCGATTGGTAGGAGGATCCGGCAAAGCGCGATCGCTGCGCGTAGGCGCCCCCAAGTGTCAGGAAGACCGGCGAGTCGAAGGTGACGGCGTGCTCGATCTCCTTCGAGCGAGGTTGTTCTTTGGCGAGCTGCCGCGCCATGCGGATCACCTCGAGGCTGCGGTCCCGCAGGTTGTGCGCTTTCTCGGTGTTCAGCGCGAGGATCCGGAAAGCCAGCTTCTCATCCGGCACCAGGAGCGCGGTGACCGTGCGCATGCCGAGGCGGCGGGCGGCCTCGAGCCGATGGCGCCCGTTGGGCGACCAGAAACCGTCACTCGATGGCACCGCGATCACGGGATCGAGGAACAGCCCGGCCGCGCCGATCGCATCGGCCAGACGGGTGGCGTGCGTCTTCGAGAGGTCGCGCTGGAACGGCGTCGCCACCACCTTCTTTATAGGGAGCGAGGCCAACACGAGCGCCTGCCCGGCGAACGGGTCCCGGTAGGCCCCGACCACCGCGCCGCCCTGCTTCTTGACCTGCGCGACCAACGCCGAGACATCGTCTGCGCTCTGGTCGATGACGCTCTCGCGAGGCTCAGGACCGCGCGCGGCGGCAGGCTTGCGCGAACGCGTCGCTCTCTTCGGCGCCTTCCTGGGCGCCTTCTTTGCCGCCGGCATACTAGAAAGAGTACGGCTTAGGGCACAGCGTTTTGTCGTGCTTCAGCCGAATCGCACAAAGATTTGGAGCCCATGTGCAGGTTCGGTTGATGGTTGACGAAGCTGTTCCGGTTGATCCTTGACACTCCTTTGCAAGACTAGCGCCGCGGGGCCTGCCCCTCGGCATTCTTCTTTCGAATGACGCCTTTCGTCGCT
>DATNNA010000158.1:0-10562 GCA_035602075.1 Binatus sp. (SeqCode)
GTCGAGCGCCATGCTGCAGGTCCGGCGCGATCGCGAGATCCACAAGGAAGACGGCGGCTGGTTTGTGGCCCGCTGGCACTTCTCCTTCGATCGCTATCGCGATCCGCGACAGATGGGGGTTGGGCCGCTGCGCGTCTTCAATCACGATCGCCTGGCTCCGGGCGGGATCTGGCCGATGCACCCGCACGCCGACGTCGAGGGCATCACCTATGTCTGGAAGGGCACCTTCCGCCATGCCGACAGCCTGGGCAACGACGGCATCCTCCATCCCGGTGGTGTGCAACTGATGACGCTCGGCTCAGGCGCCGAGCACTCTGAACAGAACGGTTCCGAAACCGAGCCTATGGAGTTCCTGCAGCTCTGGATCCTTCCCGAAACGCCGAGCCTACCGCCGAGTCTCCAGCAGCGCCAGTTCACCAGCGAGGAGCGCACCGATCGCCTGCTGAAGGTGATCGGGCCGGCGGGAAGCGATCCGGTCCGGGTTCACCAGGACGCCTCGGTTTACGTGAGCCGTCTCTCACCCGGCACGGCGGTCTCCCACGACTTTCAGACGGGGCGAGGCGGCTACCTCTACCTGATCGAGGGCCGCGCCAGGGTCGGTACCGAGGAGCTCGCCACGGGTGACGCAGCCAAGATTCAGGACGAAGCTCAGCTGCGCATCGAGGCGCACGATACGTCGGAACTGATTTTCGTCGACGTTCCGCTGCGCTTCACCCCGGTTGGTGTTTGGGCGCGGTAGCGGGCGAGCGCTCGAAAGCGTAACCTGACACCGTAACTTTATGGTTACCAAAAAATACGAAGAGGGAGGACGTGATGGCGAAAGCGAAGGTCAAGGGGTCGGGGACGCGCCAATCACCGTGGGTCTTGAAGACACCGCCAGGGACGTCGGAGTTCGAGGCATACCGCGACGAGACACTCGATCCGCCAACGCTCCTGGTCCAGGTGGGCAAGACCGAAGTCCGCTATCAGCTGCGCGCGCTCGACGACCTGCACAAGATGCTGAAGCAACACGGTGACTGGATGCCGCTGGGCAGCGCCGACGAGCAGAAACCGGCCGCCGAGGGAACGGTCGAAGCATGGGGCCGCTCGCCGAAGAATCCGGTCGGGGGCTGGTACGGACTGAAGAAGGGCTTGCGCGGACGTTTCGGGATGTACGTCCCACCGGTCATGGAAGCGATGGGACTTGCCGAGGTCGAGCACCTCCCAAAGAACAACCGAATGCGAGCTCGCTGAGCACCTTCGCCGAGGGCTCGGCGTAGATTAGGCGCATGCCCTCGGAGGTTTTCTCGGTATCCGACGTGAAGCGCCTATTGGAGCAAGGGGCGCAACTGGTCGACGTGCTCAGCGACGACGAATACGAACACGACCACCTTCCGGGTGCGATCAATATCCCACTCAAGCGCCTGGATGCAACGACGGCGGCAAGCCTCGACCGCGCGCGGCCCGTGCTGGTTTACTGCAACGACTTTGGTTGAGACCTCTCGCCGCGAGCCGCGTGGCGGCTCGAGACGCTGGGCTTCAACAACGTGATCGACTATCGGCCCGGCAAGGTCGCGTGGTACGAGGAGAACGAGCCGCGCGAGGGGAAGGCCGCCACCGACGAAACATGGATCGGTGACGTCGCGGATTCGGAGGTGCCGACCTGCGGGCTCAAGGAGCGGATCGAAGATATCCGGCGTCGGACCGCGGGTTGGGACACGTGCGTCGTCGTGACACCGGAGCGAGTGGTCCTCGGTCTGCTGCGCAAAAAGGAGCTCGAGGGTGACCCGAACGCGACCGCCGAGCAGGTGATGCGGCCCGGGCCCAAAACCTTCCGACCCAACGTGACGCTCGAGGAGCTGCTCAAGTCGATGCGCGACCACGACATCCAGACCAACAGCCTGGTCACGACCGGGGAGGGCAAGCTGTTGGGCGTAATCTCCCGGGCCGATGCCGAGGCAACGCTGGCCCACGAGGCCGCTGCGGAGACGCGAGCCGACCGCTAGACACCCTCGGCGTTGCCACCCTGCGAGGGACATGTTATGTTCGCGCCTAAAGGGAGGGAAGCATGAGTACATCGATCGATTCGCATCGCCTCGAACGCAACGCCGTGGGCCTGGCGCCGACTCTGTTCCAGTCGATCACCCACATGGCTCCCGCGGCGGCCGTCGCCTTTTCCATCATCGTCGGGGTTCCCTATGCGGGCGGCAGCATCCCGCTCGCGGTTCTCCTCGCCCTCGTCGCCTGTCTGCTGGTCGCTGTCAGCATCGGCCAGCTCGCCAAGCATCTCCCCTCGGCCGGCGGCCTCTACACCTTCAGTTCCCGCGGACTTCATCCCTACGTCGGTTTCCTCGTCGCCTGGGGGTTCATGCTCGCCGAGCCGATCGTGGCGCCATTGCTCTATCTCATCTTCGGCAACGAGCTCGCGGCCAACCTGAACTCGCACTTCGGATGGCCGACCTGGCTCTGGGCGCCGTTTGCGGCCGGCGCCGGCCTGATCGTCTGGTTCCTCACCTACCGAGGTATCCGCCTCTCAACGCGCACCGGCGTCGCACTCGGCACATTCGAGATCGTCGTTTTCCTCGCCCTCGCCCTGACACTCATCGTTGCCGCCGGGGGCAACAACACGCTTTCGGTCTTCGGGCCCCACACGGGGAACCCGAACGGCTGGGGATCGGTGTTTCCGGGAATGATCTTCGCCATCCTCGCCTTCATCGGTTTCGAGGCGTCCCTGCCGCTGGCTGAGGAGGTCAAGGAACCACGGCGGACGATTCCCCGCGCGGTGTTTCTTTCGGCGCTGTTGATCGGCCTCTTCTATCTCGTCTGCTATTACGCCGCGACGGTCTACTTCGGACCCAACAAGATGGTCAAGGACTTCACCGGCTACAACGGGGGAGATCCATGGTCTGGTCTGGCACAGGCAGTGTGGGGCCCCGGGCTGATCATCGTGATCCTCGCCGTCCTCAACAGCGCCATCGCCAACTCGAACGCGGGCGCGAACGCGGCCACCCGCGTCGGCTACGCCCTGGCCAGGATCGGCCTGCTGCCTCGAATCCTGCAGCGGGTTCATCCGCGCTTTCGGACGCCCTATGTTGCGGTCAACGTCCAGGCGCTTGGCGGCATCATCCTGGCTGTCGGCCTCGGCCTGGTGGCGGGTGGCGCGCTTCCCGCGTTCGCGTTGCTCGGCACGGTTGCCACGATCATCGTCGTCACCATCTACATCCTGACCAACCTCAGTAACCTGGTCTTCTACCTGCGCGAGCGGCGAGCTGAGTTCAACCTCCTCTGGAATGGCGTGGTGCCTATCATCGGCAGTCTCATCTTCCTGCCCGCCCTGGTCGCCGCCTTTGGTATCGATTTCGCCGGGTTGGGCATCACGGCGCTCACACCGCCTTCGAACTTGGCTCCGTTCATCATCGTGATCTGGATGGTCGCCGGCATCGGCCTGCTCATCTACTTCGCGGCGAGACAACCCGACCGGATCGCTCAGACAGGGCGCGTGTTCATCGACGAGGACCAGCCCGCCCGAACCTAGTCTCCGTCAGGGCAGGGGTCGCGGTGACCCTTGCCCTGTTCGTCGCCTGAAGTCGCAACCGCGCCGCAGCGGGCAGGCCGAACAGCGCGGCGCTCGGGCCCGGCAAATCATCGCCCCCAGATCCATCAACGCCTGGTTGATCAGGTAGCCCTTGCCTTTCGGAATCACGGCGGCAGCCAGTGACCAGAGCTCCTCGGTGCGCGCGCGCGGCGTGGTCACGACGCCGAAGTACCGCCGCAGCAGCCGGGCGACGTTGGTGTCGAGCACCGGCGCATCCCGGTGGTGGGCGAAACTCATCACCGCGCCGGCGGTATAGCGCCCGATCCCCGGAAGGCTGCGCAACTCATCGAGCGTTTCTGGAAAGGTCGCGCCGGGACGGTCCGCGACACGCAGGGCGGCGCTATGGAGCCAGCGGCCGCGGATTTTGTAACCAAGCGGGTCGGTGATGGCCTTCACCTCCGCGAGCGGCGCCCTGGCGAGGGCGGTGACCGACGGGTACTTCCGGAGGAGGCGTTCGTAGACGGGCAGAACGCGGGCGATTTGCGTTTGGTGTGAGAGCACCTCGGAAACTAGGATCGCGTACGGATCGCGGGTCCGCCGCCACGGCAGATCGCGTCCGTGCGCGGCATACCAGTCGAGCACCCGGCGCTGGAAAGACCGGCGGCGGCCACGGGCGATCATCGGGCAGCGGCCTGAGCTAGACCTCGACCGGGACTTTCTCGGAGAAGAAGCAGGCGGCACGATGGTCGCGCGCCTTCACTTCCAGCGGCGGCTCCTGGTCGGCGCAGGGCGTCGGCAGCTGGGCGATCGGGCAGCGGGTATGGAAGCGGCAGCCTGAGGGCGGGTTGACCGGCGACGGGATCTCGCCGACGAGCGCGACGATCCGCCGTTTGGATTGGATCTCCGGGTCGGGGATCGGAATGGCGGAGAGGAGCGCCTTGGTATAGGGATGTCGCGGATTGCGGTAGATCTCTACGCTGTCCGCGACCTCGACGATCTTCCCCAGGTACATCACCATCACCCGATCGCTGATGTGCCGCACTACGGAGAGGTCATGGGCGATGAATAAGTAGGTTAGCTGGAACTCCTTCTGCAGATCCTCCATCAGGTTGATGATCTGCGCCTGGATGGAGACGTCGAGCGCCGAGATCGGTTCGTCCGCGACGATCAGCTTCGGCCTGAGCGCGAGTGCCCTGGCGATGCCGATCCGCTGTCGCTGGCCGCCGCTGAACTCGTGCGGGTAGCGGTTGTTGAAATACGGATTGAGACCGACGACCTTCAACAGCTCCTGGACGCGCTGGTCTTTCGCCCGGCCGCGCAGCAGGCCGAAGTTCTCGAGTGGCTCGGCGATGATGTCGCCCACCGTCATGCGTGGGTTGAGCGAGGAGTACGGATCCTGGAAGATCATCTGTAGCTGGCGGCGATATTGCCGTAGCTTCTCGCCCCTCAGCTTGGTGAGGTCGACGCCGTCGAAGAAGACGTTCCCGGAGGTGACCGGGAGGAGTTGGGTGATGAGGCGCCCCAGCGTCGACTTACCGCAACCAGACTCGCCCACCAGCCCGACGGTCTCTCCCGGATAGATCTCGAGGCTCACGTTCTCGACTGCTTTGACGGAGGTGCCCAGTCCTGCCGGGAAGTGCTTCACGACGTTCTCGGCGCGCAGCAGCGGCACGCGGTCAGCCACGGCCGTCTCCATTGGGCGTCAGGGCGCGGCGCATCGTGACCCAGCACGCGGCCTCCTGGTCGGGACCCACGTCCATGAGGGCCGGGTCGTCGGTCAGGCAACGAGCGATCTTGAACTGGCAGCGCGGGTGGAAGCGGCAGCCGTGCGGTGGCTTGATCAAGTCCGGGGGGAAGCCCTCGATCGAGAGGAGACGGTCGTGCCGGTCCGAGTCCAGGCGAGGGATCGATTGCAGCAATGACCAGGTATAGGGGTGTTGCGGGTTCTTGAAGATTCGCTCCACGGGGCCCTGCTCCACGATCCGGCCGGCGTACATCACCAGCACCCGGGTGCAGAGGCTGGCGACCACCCCCATGTTGTGGGTGATCATGATGATGGCGGTCTTGAGGTCTTGGTTCAGATCGCGGAGCAGCTCGAGGATCTGGGCCTGCACCGTGACATCGAGCGCCGTGGTCGGCTCGTCGGCGATCAAGATCGAGGGCGAGTTGGCCAGGCCCATCGCGATCATCGCCCGCTGCCGCATTCCTCCGCTGAACTGGTGCGGATAGTCGTGTACCCGGGACTCCGCTGCCGGGATTCGCACCTGTTTGAGCAGCTCCACGGCCCGGCTGAGCGCCATTTTCCCCGGCACCTTCCGATGCGCTTCGATCGCTTCCTCGATCTGGAAGCCGACCGTCAACACCGGGTTGAGGCTGCTCAGAGGGTCCTGGAAGATCATCGCGATGTCTTTGCCACGGATCTCGCGAACCTCCTCCTCCGACATGGTGACGATGTCAGTGCCCCTGAAGAGGATCTGGCCGCCGACGATCCGGCCGGGTTCCTGCACCAGCCGGAGGATCGACAATGCCGTGACGCTCTTGCCGCAACCGGACTCGCCCACGATGCCGAGCGTCTCGCCCGGATGCAGGTCGAAACTGACGCCGTCGACGGCCTGCACCACGCCGTCGTCGGTGAAGAACTGCGTCTTCAGGTTCTTGACCTGCAGCACCGGTTGGCTCATCGCTTCTGCCTTGGATCGAGGGCGTCGCGCAGGCCGTCACCCAGGAAGTTGAACGCCATCAGCGTGAAGGAGAGCGCGATCGCCGGCGCCAGGACGATGTGGGGTGCGATCCGGATGGCGTGGAAGCCGTCCGCGGCCATCGCGCCCCAGGAGGGAGTGGGCGGCGGTACCCCCAGGCCGAGAAAGCTGAGGAAAGCCTCGAACAGGATCGCCATCGGGACGCCGATCGTGGCCTGGACGATCATCGGGCCCAGCGCGTTAGGCAGAATGTGCCGGAAGATGATCCGGTTCGCTTTCGCGCCGCCGGATCTAGCCGCCTCCACGAATTCGCGTTCTCGCAACTGAAGGGTCTGGCCGCGCACCAGCCGGGCCATGTTCATCCACTGGGTGAAGGCAATGGCGAAGATGATGATGCCAAGCGATCGTCCCAACAGGAGGACCAGGGTGAGAGCGACCAGGAGGTCGGGAATGCCGTAGAAGATGTTGATCACGGTCGAGATGATGGTGTCGAGGAAGCCGCGATAGAAGCCGGCGAGCAGGCCGACGACCACGCCGACGATGATCACGATCACCTGGGTGCCGATGCCGACCTTGAGCGAGACCTGCGCCCCCAGCATGATCCGGCTCAGGATGTCGCGACCCAGGTTGTCGACGCCGAGCAAATGTTGGGCGGTCGGACCCTGGTAGACGGGCGCGATTCCTTCGGCGAAGTACGAGTATGGGGTCCAGAACTGGGCCACGATCGCAACCAGGACCAGCAGCGTCAAAAAGACGGTGCTGGCGAGCGCGAGGCGGTTGCGACGGAGGCGACGCCAGGCGTCACCCCACAGGCTCGTCTGCTCGTGCGCCAACGTTTCATCGATGACCTCTTGGGCGATGCCGGGAAGGGCAGCCATCAGTACCTGATCCGTGGGTCGATGACCGTGTAGAGCAGGTCGACCACCAGGTTCGCCAGCGCAATGATGATGGCGTAGAAGGTGAAGAGCCCGATGACGATGTTGTAGTCGCGATTCAGGATGCTGGTGGCGAACTCTTTGCCCAGACCGGGGATGCCAAAGATATTCTCGATCACGACACTGCCGGTGACGATCCCAATCACCAGCGGCCCAAGGATGGTGACAACGGGGATCAGCGCGTTTCGTAACGCGTGCCGAATGATGACGATGCGGTTGGTCAACCCCTTGGCGCGGGCGGTGCGGACGTAATCCTGGCGGATGACCTCGAGCATGCTGGCGCGGGTCAGGCGGGCCACGATGCTCGCGTAGGGGAAGCCCAGCGCGAACCCGGGAATCAGGATCTGGTCGAGCGTCCCATAGCTGCCCGTCCATCCGGAGTTGTAATAGAGGGCACCCCCCGTCCAGTTGTAGAGCGCGACCCCGAAGAGCAGGAAGAGCAGCGAGGCGATCACGAAGTTGGGCATGCTGTAGCCGATCACCGATGTGGTGGTGGCCAGGTAGTCGACCCAGGTGTTCTGCCGGACCGCGGCGATCACCCCCAGGATGACGCCGATCCCGACGGTGAATAGGATGGCTGCCGCGCCGACCTCCGCGCTGACCCGGGCCTCGCGCAGCAGCAGCGGCGTGATCTGCACGCTGCGGTTGACGTACGACTCGCCCAGGTCGCCGTGCAGGATGCCGGTGATATAGCGGACGTACTGCTCCCCCAGCGGCAGATCGAGATGGTAGTAGTGCAGGAGGGCGGCCTCGGCCGCGGGGTCCGGGTGGCGCTCGTTCAGCAGGGCGTCACCGGGGAGCCGGTGGACGCCCAGGAAGACGATCGAGGAAACGGCCAGGGCCGTGAAGACGATCAGGACCAGCCGCTGCCCGATGTAGAGGAGCGCGCCCCGGGTGAACATGGGGACCTCAGATTAAAAGAAAACGGGGGCGCCTCGACGGAGGCGCCCCCGCACCCTTCCTCGACTAGTGGGACCCGATCTTCATCTCGTTCCAGTAGAAGTCGTTGAAGTTGTTCGAACCGGCACCCTGCAGGTAGGGCTTGAACAGGAACTCGCCCTTGAAGTAGACGAGCGGGGCATAGGCCGCATCGGCCATCATCTGCTTGGACGCCAGGTTGTAGGTCGGGATCGCCTTGTCGAGCGACGGCTCGGCGTCCGCCTTTGCCACCAGGTCCTCGACCTTGGGATCGGTGTAGGCGCCACCGTTACTCCCACCCGTTTTGATGAACAGGTTGTCGAACCAGTCTTGCGGGTGATCGTAGTCGGCCTGCCAGCCTTCACGGAAGAGGTTGTATTGGTGGTGCGTGTACTGCTTGATGAAGGTGGCGTGGTCGATCGGCTGGATGTTGACGTGGATGCCGAGGTTCGCCTGCCATTGCGACTGGGCGTTCTCCGCGGTGGCCTTGTAGATCTCCTTGTTGGGATCGTAGTAGTAGGTCAGGTTCTTGGTTTTCGCCCCGGTCGGATCGCCGCTCTTGAGCAGCGCCTTGGCCTGGGTGGGGTCGAACTTGGCCAGCGGATCGGTATTGTCGCCGACGTAGCCCTTGAGGCCCTTCGTGATCAGGCCGCCGGTTGCCGCTGAGCAGGTGATGCCGCCGGCGCAGGCGACGTTGACCATTTGGTCGCGGTCGAGGGCCAACGAAAACGCCATGCGCAGGTCGTGCGCGGGGCCGCTCTCGAGGTCGCCCTTGAACACGCTGTCGGCCCGGCCGAAGGCGTACTGCACCCAGATGGTGCGGACTTTGTTGACGAACTTCAGCTGCTTGGAGAGGACGGGATCTTTCTGGATGCGGATGATGTCGGCGGTCGGGGTGTCGCTGCCCATGCCACCGTAGCCGATCAGGTCATAGCCGCCCTGCTCGTACTTGGCGACGCCCTGGGCCATGTCGCCGATGAAGTCCATCTTCACGTGCTGGACGGTCGGCTGCGGGCTACCCCACCAGTTGGGGACGGCATCGAACGTGATCGATTGCTTTGGCACGTAGGTAACCATCTTGTAGGGACCCGTTCCGACCGCGGTTGCCGGCGTCGCCCACCAGTTGGCGTCGTCCGTGTTGACGACCGTCGGGTCGACCACCTGGGCCGCGGAGCTCAGCGCGAGCTCGGTGTTGAAGACGCCCCACGGCGAGGTCAGCTTGATGACGAGCGTGTGATCGTCGGGCGCGGTCATGCCGCTCATCATCTTCTGGTTGTGGGCCCAGTCTTTGGTCGTCGAGACCACGTCATAGCCGACCACGTGGTCGAAGTTACTGCCATACGCGTCCTGGCCTTCCGCCGCCGCTCGGCTGAACGAGTAGATAAAGTCGGAGGCTTTGACCGCGTGGCCGTTCCAGAACTTCGCTTTGGTGTTGAGCTTGAAGGTGTAGGTCAGCCCGCCATCCGTGATCTGAGGCAGGTCGGTCGCAATGTCGGGAACAACGGTCAGCTTGTCGTCGAACTTCAAGAGCCCGTCGAAAAGATTCTGGTAGATCTCGACGTCGGTCTCAGCGTTGATCGCCGCCGGGTCGAGCGTGCCAATGGTGCTGTCGCTGGGGAACCGCAACGTCTGGTCGGCCGCAAGGTTGCTGCTGGTCGTGGTGCTGCCGCCGCATGCAGCGAGCAGGATGCTAAATGCTCCCATCAACGCCAGAGGCCGCCACGTGCGGAGCTTTCCTACAAACAGGTCACTCATAGACCCTCCCTTTTTCCCGTTCCTACCTCGCCCAGAGGACTGTCAAAACAGTAGCAAATAGATCTACACCTCAATTGTTAGAGGCCTGTTAGACCCTAACTCGACAATGCCGCGGTGGCAGCGGCCGTTGCCAGCCGAAGGGCGGCAGCCTCGAGCTCGGTGGCCGCGACCGTGGCGTTGACCAAACCCGCCGATTCCGCCTCGCTCGCCGTCATCAGCCGCCCGGTGAGCATCAGCTCCAGTCCGAGCTTGCGCGGCAGACCTCGAAAGATCGCCGGCATGATCGTCATCGGCATGATGCCCAGCCGCACCCCCGGCAAACCGAAGCGTGCGGTGCCGACCGCGACCGCCAGGTGGCAGGCGGCAACCAGCCCAAAGCCGGCGCCCAGCGCGTCGCCATTGACTGCAGCGACCAGCGGTTTGGGATAGCCGTCGATCAGGAGGAATAGGGCGCCGAGCTCGCGCCGTTCGAGCGCCTGGCCGAGCGGCGCACGCCGGTTGACGAACTCCTTCAGATCGGCCCCGGCGCTGAACGCGTCACCGGTTCCAACCAGGGTCACGGCCCGGAGCTGGGCGTCGTCGCGCGCTCGGGCCAGGGCAAGATGCAGCGCCCGCACCATCGACGGACTGAGCGCGTTGCGCGCCTCCGGCCGGTTCAGCCGGAGCGCGAGGATGCCGTCAGTCCGGCTCTCGAGCAGGTCGATGGACGCTAGACGCCCGCCACCACGACGCTCTTCTGCT
>DATNNA010000159.1:0-4266 GCA_035602075.1 Binatus sp. (SeqCode)
AGCCGAGGTCCTGCAGAAGGATCGCGGCGCAGTTCCGGCCCGGCAGACCGGACACCGACCCGCCCGGATGCGTGCAGGCGCCGGTCTGATACAGACCTTCGACCGGCGTCCGGTACGATGACCAGCCTTCCACCGGGCGAAAGTGGCCGCTCTGGTCCGGCGTATTCGCGCCGCCATGACAGGATCCGCGCCAGTTCGCGGGATTCCGGCGCTCGAGGTCGAGCGGGCTGTCGACGTGACGCGCCAGCACGATGCGCTCGGACAGATTCGTCGTCAGCGGTGCCAACCCCTCGAACAAGCGCGTTGCCACGTCCTCCTTGATCGCGTCCCAGTGTTGTGGCCCCTCCGCCAGCTCGTACGGCAGGAAGCTGATCAGCTTGAACGTGTGCTTGCCGGCGGGGGCGCGGGAGGGATCGATCACCGTGGGCGTGATCGCTAGGAAGACCGGTTCATCGAGGTCGAGCTGCCCGGCGCGAAACGCGGTCAGCATCCGCTGCAGCGAGCCCAGCGATTCGAGCCCGCCCATTGTCACGCTTTCCATCGACCCGGCCTCCGTCCGAAAACGCGGCGCCTCGCTCAAGGCATAATGCGCCGCGAACATCGTCACGCTCGGTTTCCAGCGGGCGATCCCGGCCCGGTACTCCGGCGTGAGGTTCTCCTCGCCAACGATGCCCGCCAGGTGCGCGATATGGATCGTCGACACGACGGCCTTCGATGCCGTATAGCTCGATCCATCGGCCGTGACGACGCCGGTCGCTCGTCCGCCCTCGACGACGATCCGTGTCACCGGCTTCGACGTCAGGATGGCGCCGCCGTGCTCCTCGATGATCCGGGCCAGCGCCAGGGGCAGGCGGTTCGATCCACCCTCGGGCAGGATCCAGCTAAAGCGCTGGCGGCCCGCCACCAGCGAAAACGCCAGCAGCCCGGTCTCCGGCTCATCGAGCGGATGGACCGTCATGAACGCGATCCAGGCGAAGAAGGCGCGCACGTGCTCCTCGGTGAAGCGCTCCGCGATGACATCGACCGCGCTGGCGCGGCGGATCTCCAGCCCCCGGTTGCCGAGCGGTCCGGCTTGCGAGCGCGCCGCCACCTCCTCGGGTGGCCGGGGCGGGTTCTCCCGCTCGGCGTTGACGATTGGCGAGAGCGACTGCCAGTCGATCAGCAGCTGGCGGTAGGCGTCCGCATCCGCCGGCGAGAAGCGGGCCAGCTCCGCGCAGGTGCGATCGAGGTCCCGCCACATGGTGATGTAGTGGCCGTCGCGGAACGGCATGGTGAACACCGGGTCCGGAGACAGGTAGCGCAGCCCATAGCGGTCGAGCTGCAACTCGTTGTTCCGCATCAGCGGGTTGCTCTGGATCAGGTTGTGCGCCGTCGCGCAGGGATCATGGATGAAGCCGGGCAGGGTGAGCTCCTCGCACGTGGTGTCGCCGCCGATGCGCGCGGCCCCCTCGAGCACGAGCACCTTGAAGCCGGCACGCGCCGCGTAGGCGGCGGTGAGCAGGCTATTGTGGCCGGCGCCGGTAACGACGATGTCCCACTGATTCACGCCGTCGCTCCCAGGTAGAGGCGGCCGATCTCGGGGTTGTTGAGCACCGCCGGACCAGGCCCCTGGAGCCGAACCCGTCCGCTCTCCATCACGACGCCGTGGCTGGCCAGGCCCAGCCCGGAGCGCGCGTTCTGCTCGACCAGCAAGATGGTTCGCCCCGCCTGGTTCATGGCGCGAATGGTGTCGAACACGATCGTTCGTGTCTTGGGGTCGAGGCCCATCGATGGCTCGTCGAGGATGACGAGGGCGGGGTCGAGCATCAGGGCCCGCGCGAACTCCACGATCTTCTGCTGGCCACCGGAGAGCGACGCCGCGGGTTCGTGCCGCCGCTCGCGCACGAGTGGAAACGTCTCGCACACCGCGGCCAGCCGCCGGTCCACCAGCGCGCGGTCGCTCACGGTATAGGCGCCCAGCCGCACGTTCTCCCAGACCGTCATCGTGGGAAAGAGGCTTCGTTCCTGTGGCACCTGGACGATGCCGCGGCGCAGGATGGCGTGGGGGCTGAGCCCGGCGATTGGCACACCGCGAAAGCGGACGCGGCCGAGACGCGGCCGCAGCAAGCCGCTGACGACGCGCAGCACGGTCGACTTCCCGGCGCCGTTGGGGCCGACGATGCAGGTGATGGCACCCTCCTCGACGGAGAGGTCCAGCCCATGCAGGATGTCTCCCCCACCGTAGCCGGCGATCACGCCTTCCAGCTCGAGCAGCGCCCCCACCTCACGCCCCCAGGTAGGCGTCGAGGACCGCAGGATCCTCTCGCACCTCACGCGGCTTGCCCTTCGCGATTACACGGCCCTGATGCAGGACGACCACCTCATGACAGAGATTCATCACGAAGCTCATGTTGTGCTCCACGAGCAAGAAGGTGACCCCCTGCCCATTGAGCTGCCTGATGTGTTCCGCGATCCGTTCGAGGAGCACCGGGTTGACCCCGCCGGCCGGCTCGTCGAGCAATACCAGCTCCGGACGGGCCATCATCACAGCGGCCAGCTCGAGCAGCTTGCGTTGACCGTAGGAGAGAGCGCCTCCGAGCGTGCCGGCGACCCGGCTGATGTCCATGAACTCCAGCATCTCCATCGCCCGCGCCTTCTCGTGCCCCCACTGCCCATGGGAGAGAAGCGCGCGCAGCCCGGCACGCCGCACCGGGACCAGCATGTTCTCGAGCGCCGTCAGCCGAGGAAAGATGCGGGCGAGCTGGAATGTGCGCCCGATGCCCAGCCCGTAGATGCGATCGGGACCCAGGCCGGCGATCGACCTCGCCTTGAATCGCACGTCGCCGCCGTCACGCGGGATGAAGCCAGTCACCAAGTTGAAAACGGTCGTCTTCCCGGAGCCGTTGGGACCGATGAGTCCGGTGATGCTGCCCGCCGGCACCGAGAGCGAACAGGAGTCGACCGCCACCACGCCACCGAACCGCTTCGAGAGGTCATCGACCTCGAGCAGGCTCATGAGGCGACCCGCTGCTCCGCCGGGGTTGTTGCATCGCTGGCAGCAGGGCGCCGCCAGCGGCGCACGAGGTCCGCGACCGAAGGAACGATCCCCCGGGGCAAGATGAGGATCACGACCAGGAAGACCGCCGAAAACAGGACGAGATAGAGGCGGCTCGCTCCGAAGCGATAGGCAAACTCCAGTTGTGCCCGCTCCAACAGCACCGCGCCGATCACGGGCCCGCTGAGGGTCCCGAGACCGCCGAGGAAGGTCATGAGCACCATCGAGATCCCGATCAGGGGGTCGACGACGAACTGCGGATAAAGGTAGGTGACGTAGTACCCGTAGACGGCCCCGATCATGCCCACGAGCGCCGCGCTGATCACGAACGCCGTCAACTTGAAAGCGCGCGTTGGCACGCCGACGGCGAGCGCCTTGTCCTCGTCGTCGCGGATCGCGAGCAAGCCCAGACCGAATTTGGAACGGCGAATCCACCAGGACGCGGCCAGTGCGATGACCGCCAGCGCCAGCATCGCGTAATAAAACGGTGTGTTGAAGAAATCACCGCCCCAGTCGTGCGGATAGGGAACGCTCAGGCCGGCGCCGCCCCCAGTGAGCTTGACGAGGTTCTCCGCCAGCAGCTGAACGATGAACATGAAGGCGATGGTGACGATGACGAAGGTCGCAGCACGCGTGCGCAGGGCGATCCAGCCGATCCCGACCGCAAAGACAGCCGTGAGCACGCCCGCCACTGGTACCAGCAGGAATGGCGCGTAACCCGGCGTGATGTTGAGGTGGATCACGAGCAGGCCGAAGGCATAGGCGCCGATGCCGAAGAACGCCGCGTGACCAAGCGAGATGTAACCGGTGTAGCCGCCCATGATGTTCCAGGCGGTCGCCAGCCCCACGTACATCACCGTGAAGACGGCGATATTGGTGGTCGCCGGGTCGGGCGCGATCACCGGCAGGATCAGGGCAAAGACGGCGAGCACGACCAGCCCGAGCGCCTTGAGCGCTGCCCCGCGACCGATCCGCAGCCCAAGTGTCCAGGCGTCGGTCATATGCGATCACGCACGCGAACGCCATAGAGGCCTTGTGGCCGGACGATCAGCACGGCGACCAGGATGACGAAGAAGACGAAGTTGGCCCAGACCGGCGAGATGAGGACGGCGGTGATGTCTTCGGTGACCAGCATGATCAGGGCGGCGATGATCGCGCCGCGGAGACTCCCCAGGCCGCCGAGCACGATGATCGTGAGCAAGCGCGAGATCAGGTCGTAGTGGCTGCCTGGG
>DATNNA010000160.1:0-3465 GCA_035602075.1 Binatus sp. (SeqCode)
CACGAAGTGCCCGAGGAAGTCAAGAATTCCATGGAGCTCGTGTTGGTCAAGCACGTCGACGAAGTGCTGGAGAAGGCCCTCCTGCCGGCAGCCGCACGGCCGTCGACGCCCGGCCTCGGGTTCCGGCGACCCATCGCCGACTCTCAGGCCGGCACGGTCAACTAGCGTTGCCCCACCGCACCCTCCCCCAGAGGGGGAGGGAAATCCTCACGGGGTCAGCCTGTCTCTTCCTTATCTTGTCGCTGTTAGCTGGATGTAGCCTGCAGCCCGACGTCTCGCAGGCGGGGCCCAACGGCCGGGTGGGGACGGCGGCGCCAAAGCTGTCCGGCGAGACGCTCGATGGGGTGGCGCTGGCCGTCGATTTCACGGCATCGAAGACCGTCCTGGTGTTCTGGGCGGCGTGGTGCGGGCCCTGTCGCAAGGAGCAGCCGGGGCTGAATGCGCTGGCGGCCAGCTACGCCGGCCGGGGTGTCCAGTTTGTTGGGGTCGACATGCTCGACCACGACCGGGCGCTCGCCCGCGCCTTTTACGCCGAGTTCAAGGTTGCGTATCCCAGCCTCTACGACGCGTCTGGCAGTCTGACGGCGGCCTACGAAGTCGACTCGCCGCCGTCGTTCGTCCTCGTCGATCAGAAGGGGATCGTCGTCGGTCGCTATCCGGGGGAGGCCTCGCAGGCGCAGCTGGCGAACTTAATCGATCAGAAACTGGTTACTTCGTCCGGCGCTGCCACCTCGTCGCCTTGAGCATCTTCTTGTGCTTGTGTTTGCGCATTTTCTTCCTGCGCTTCTTGATTACCGAGCCCAATCGGCCCGCCCAGTGAAAGCTCGCATGTGCCGGAACATTGTAAGGGAATTCGGGGTTTACACTTGTGCAGGGCAGCGTCGCCCAAATTCATGCTGGGAGCGGTGACGGGATGAGTGAAGCGGTAATCGTTGGCGCCGTCCGGACGGCCATCGGCCGCCGCGGCGGCAAGCTGAGTCCGGTCCGGCCGGACGACCTGCTGGCGCTCACCCTCCGAGAGCTGGTCACCCGTGCCGGCGTGGATCCGGCGCAGGTTGACGACGTCATCGCGGGCTGCGTCACCCAGACCGGCGAGCAGGGCATGAACATCGCCCGCGCCGCCGCCTTGATTGCGGGCTTCCCCATCGAAGTCCCCGGGACGACCATCAACCGATTCTGTGGTTCGGGCCAGCAGGCAGTGAACTTCGCCGCCCAGGGCGTCCTCTCCGGCGCCCAGGATGTCGTCATCGGCGCCGGCGTGGAAAACATGTCGCGGGTGCCGATGGGGTCGGACGCCTTCGGCCCCGGCGAGGGTCCGGTCAGCCCCAAGTTGATGGATCTCTTCGAGATCATCCCGCAAGGCAACTCGGCCGAGATGATCGCCAAGAAGTGGGGCTTCAATCGCGAGCAACTGGACGAATTTGCCTTCCAGAGCCACGTCAAGGCCGGCCAGGCGATCCAGGAAGGGCGCTTTACGCGCGAGATCTTCCCGGTTCAGGTCAAACAGAACGGCACCAGCTATGAATTTGTTATCGACGAAGGCGTGCGCATCCCCCCATCCCGCGAAAAGATGGCGCAGCTGAAGCCCTCGTTTCAGGACGATGGCGTCGTCACCGCCGGCAACTCCAGCCAGATCAGCGACGGCGCCGCGGCGGTGCTGATCATGACGAGAGAAAAGGCGCAGGAGCTCGGGCTCAAGCCACGCGCGCGCATCGTGGCCCAGGCGATCGTCGGCTCAGAGCCCACCATCATGTTGACGGGCCCCATCCCGGCAACCCAGAAAGTCCTGAAGAAGGCTGGGTTGCAGCTCAAAGATATCGATCTGTTCGAGGTCAACGAGGCCTTTGCCCCCGTGGTGCTGGCGTGGCAGCACGAAACGGGCGCCGACATGGAGAAGGTCAACTACTCAGGCGGCGCGATTGCGCTCGGGCACCCGTTGGGTGCCAGCGGCGCCCGCCTGATCACCACCCTGCTGCATGAACTCGAGCGGCAGGATGCCCGCTATGGCCTGAGCACGATGTGCATCGGCTACGGGATGGGCATCGCCACGATTGTGGAGCGCCTGAAGAGCTAGTTCGTCTTCTCGCGCCGATCCCGGAAGGTGATCGGTTGGCTCTGCCGCCGCCGTTCGACGATGGCGCTGAGCATGAACAAGAAAATCACCTGCACCAGGAAATACAGCGCCACGATCAGGTCGATGACCGCCATCAAGTCGCCGCCGGTCTGGCGGACGTTGCCGACGGCCAGGCCAAAGAAGAGGAAGGAGCATAAGTAGGTGATGAGCGCGAAGGTGTAAATCGCGTTCTTCCAGAGCTGCCGGTTGGCCAGCAGCCGGTTTAGCCCACGCGGCGCGGCCTCGTAGCTCAGTTGTTTTTGCATTTCCACTTGTGGCCTCTCAGTTCGCTATGCTGCCCGGACTGACAATCGCTCGCTGGTGGCGTGGCGCCGGGGCTGAGCGTTGTCCCATCCGGTGCGAGCGTCGCCGTGTCAGTGATGTGGGTGAACTCGTAGCTAATGTCGCTGAAGGCACCCTGGAGCTGGGTGCCGGCGAGGATGATCACCGCAAAGGAGATGGTCGCCAGCAGAACGAGGAGAAATGCATATTCGATGACTGCCTGGCCAGACTGTCTCCGTCGTCTCTTCATGACTGAGAACGACGGTAGCACCGGTTTCCATTGGGACCATCCGCCGTTCGGCCCTAATTGAGACGCGGTTAACTAACGACCGCCGTTACGGCAGGCGATCGAAGCCGGCGCGTAGCTCCTGATAGCTGACCGCAAGGCTTTCGGCAAGGACTTTCGTGTCGGCCGTGACCGGCATGAAGTTCGTGTCGCCATCCCATCGGGGGACGACGTGCTGGTGCACGTGGTCGGCGACACCGGCGCCCGCGATCTTGCCGGCGTTGATGCCAAGGTTGAAGCCGTGCGGTGCCAGCACCTGGCGCAACACCCGCAGTGAGCGTTGCGTCAACGCGATCACGTCATGTGCCGTGGCCGGCGGCAGGTCTTCGAGGTTCGCCAGGTGCGCCTTGGGCGCCACCATGAGATGCCCGTTGTTGTAGGGATAGCGATTGAGGATGGCGAGGGCCAGGTCGCTGCGGGCGAGCACCAGGTGGTCGGCATCGTCCGAAGGGTCGGCGGCGGCCGCCTCGCAGAAGAAGCAGCTCGACGGTTTGGGTCCCTTGATGAACTCCATGCGCCAGGGCGCCCAGAGATGCTGCATCGGCTGAATCATAGGGCCGGTCTCGCGGATTTCGCGGCGGCAGTTACACAAATCCGTGTATACTGTCGCCATGCCGCCGGCGAGTGCCGCTCGGGCTCCGACGAGTTCGCTAAACTTGACCCTCGACCCGCGCATGTGGGGCCGTGGCGCAGCTGGGAGCGCGATTGCATGGCATGCAATAGGTCACGAGTTCGAATCTCGTCGGCTCCACCACTCCTTCACTGACATGGCCAGAACTGTCGC
>DATNNA010000161.1:0-2565 GCA_035602075.1 Binatus sp. (SeqCode)
GTCGAGGTCAACGATCACCGCGTTCGATGCGTCGTCCAGGGCAGCTTCGAATCCCTGATGAAGGCGCTCAGTGGCGCAACGGTCGTGAATTTCGTCAGCCACGAACCGAGCCTCGAGGAGATCTTCCTCACCTTTTACCGCGGCGCCGGGCCCGTCACGGCCGGCGAGACCGGGTCGACCGCGCGCCCAGCCTGAACATGTTTCGCCTGACCTGGCGCCTGCAGCGACGCGGGCTCATCGGGATGAGCGCCTTCGGCATCTTCTACGGCATCTTCCAGGCGGCTGCCTATAACTCGGCCGCCGGACCTACGGTGGCTACTCGGCGTGCCTTCGGCCAGGCGACGGAAACCTTCGGCCGCCAGTACAGCCTCTTTCTCCCGTTGCCGCATGGGGTCGACACCATTGCCGGCTTCATCCAGTGGCGCGTGTACGGCGCGCTCCCGCTCCTCTTCGGCTTCTGGGCGCTGCTATCCGCCTCTGGTGCGACTCGGGGTGACGAGGAGCGCGGCCTCGTCGAGCAGTGGTTGGCGGGCGGCGTCGGCCGCCTGCGCTACCTCCTGACCCGATTCGTCAGTTTCGCCCTCTCGGCCGTCATCGCCATCACGCTGACGTCGGCCGCGATCGATGCCGGCGCCGCCGGCGCCGTGTCACCGCTACCCATCGGTCCTCTTCTCCAGGTCTCGGTTGCACTGCTGGGGTTGACCATCGCCGTCTATGCGCTGACCGTGGTGGCTGCTCAGTTGGTCGTGAGCCGGGGCGCCGCGGCCGGTCTTGGCGGATTGATCGTTGGCGTGATGTTTTTCGGCAACGGCCTCAGCCGGTCAGTCGACAGTCTCAAGCCGTTGGCGCAGGCCATCTCACCTTTCTATTACTACGATCGCACCCAGCCGCTTTCGCCTGGCGGGACGTTCGACGTGCCTGCGACGCTCGCGCTCTTTGCGGTCGCCACCGTACTCGCGGCCCTGGCGCTCTGGTTCATGCGCGTGCGCGACATCGGATCCGCCCTGATCCGGTTGCCCGCACGGCCGCGGCCGTACACGGACCGTCCCTCACCCAACCCGCTGCTCCGCATGCCCGTCCTGGCCTCCATCTACGAGCAGCGGCTCGGCGTCCTTGCCTGGGGGCTGGGCGCCGCCTTCTTCGCGTTCTACCTGGCCTCGGTCGCGCGGCAGACTGCCGACCTGATCCAGGGATCCGCCGGCTTCCGCAACTACCTCACCGCGGCGGGACATGGCAACCCCTACATCGCGCTCACCGGTTACTTCTGGTTCGGGATCGCCCTGCTGCTCCTGGCCGTGTACGCCATCACCCAGGTCGCGCGCTGGTCAGCTGACGACAACGAAGGACGCCTGGAAATGCTCCTGAGCGCACCGGTGTCCCGTACGCGGGTGGTAATCGAGCGGGCCGTCGCGCTGATGCTCCGGCTGGCCATCATCATCGCGATCAGCTCGATCGCTCTCGATCTCGGCGGAGCCGTGGCAAACATCCAATTCGATGTGGGTGCGCTCACGGTCGCGTCG
Source organism: Binatus sp. (SeqCode) (assembly GCA_035602075.1). Taxonomy (GTDB): domain Bacteria; phylum Chloroflexota; class Dormibacteria; order CF-121; family CF-121; genus CF-13. The sequence continues at coordinate 1,521 of DATNNA010000161.1, forward strand.
CTGCTGCTGATTCCGTTTGGGCTGAGCTTCGCGGCGATCGGCGCCGTACTGGCGAGCCGTGCGCCGCGCGCCACCGTTGCGGTCCTGGTCACGTACACCTTCCTCAGCTACCTGATCACCCAGCTCGGCCCGCTGCTGAGATGGCCCGACTGGGCCCTCAAGCTCTCCGTCTTCAACCTCTACGGGGCCCCGCTGACAAACGGCGTCGATTGGACGGGCTTGTGGATCATGTCGGCGATCACCATCGGCGGCTTCGCCGCGGGAGCCGCCCTGATGCAGCGCCGCGACGTAGGCAGCTAGAGCAGACGCCGACGCCGATAATGTCCGTGAGCCATGGGAGAAGAGACGCTGAGCATCACGGACAACCGAACCGGTCGTCGCTACGAGGTGCCGATCCGGGACGGTGCGATTGCCGCTACCGACCTTCAGAAGATCACCTCCGATGGGTCCGGCTCGGGCTTGCTGAGCTATGATCCCGCCTTCCTCAACACGGCGAGTTGTCGGAGCGCGATCACCTTCATCGATGGCGAGCGCAGCATCCTCCGCTATCGCGGCTATCCGGTCGAGGAGCTGGCCGAACGCAGCAGCTTCCTCGAGGTCGCCTACCTCCTGATTCACGGTGAGCTGCCCGATCCCACCCAGCATCGCCAATGGGTGGACGCGATCACCCATCACACGCTGCTCCACGAGAACATCAAGAAGCTGATCGACGGCTTCCATCACGATGCCCACCCGATGGGCATCCTGGTCGGCACCGTCGGCGCGCTTTCGACCTTCTACCCTGACGCGAAGGACATCTTCAACGTGGAGAGCCGCCGGCTGCAGATCCTCCGGCTGATCGCGAAAATGCCGACGCTGGCCGCCTTCGCGGCTCGCCACGCCGTCGGCATGCCCTATGCCTATCCGGACAATGACCTCTCCTATGCCGGCAATTTCCTGAACATGATGTGGAAGGCTACCGAGCTGAAATACGACCCCAACCCAGTGCTCGAGCGGGCGCTCGACGTGCTGCTCATCCTGCACGCGGACCACGAGCAGAATTGTT
>DATNNA010000162.1:0-2030 GCA_035602075.1 Binatus sp. (SeqCode)
GTGCTCCTGACCAGGTACGAGACCAGGCGCTGAATACCCGACCTCGGATCGGCGCGGGCTCGGGCCACCCAAGGATCCCGTGGCCGTTAGGGGATCGGCTTGCGACACACGCCGACCCTGCCAATTTCTTGACTCAAGACACAAAACATCGGGCGCCGTCAGGGATGGGCAACCGGCGTCCCCTCATCCTCATCGATGGCCGACCCGGCGATGCTGCGGATGCCTGGCAACCCCGAAAGAACCAGGGGCACGGCAGCCAGGATGGCCCCGAAGGCGCCTACCCAAAGCGTGAAGCGGAGCCCGGCCACGGTGCCCAGTGTTCCCCCCAGGAACGCACCCACGGGCGCGGGAGCCATGATCACGAATCGCATACTCGCGGTCATGCGCCCCTGCAGCCGGCGGGGGGTCATGCTCTGCCGAAGGCCGAGCTGGCTGACGTTCGATGCCACCACTGAGAATGCCCCGAGGAAGCCGCCCGCGATTAACCAGGGGATCGGGGCCGACACGGGCGCGAGCGGGATGAGAAGCGTGCCCAGTGGGGCCAACCCGACGGTGATCGTCCAGCCCACGCCGAAGCGGCGATTCAACCCGTTGGCGGCCAAGGCTCCAGCCACGCCCCCGAGTCCCATGGTTGCGAACACCAGGCCGATCGTGGTAGGGGATAGGTGCAGGATCCGGACGAAGTACACGAGCTCAACCGCCGCGAACATTGACGAGAAGAAGCGGAGCAACGATATTGACGCGGCTAGCCCTCGCAAGACCCGGTGGCGGAGGATGAAGACTAGCCCCTCACGTATCTGATGAAGGAATGACTCGACCGATGGCACCGCGGAGCGCGCCTCGGTGCGCCATGTGATGCGCGAGATGAGCAAAGCGGACAATCCGAAGCTGACGGCGTCGACGAGAATCGCGATTGGAGCCGAGGTGGCGCCGATGAGTACGCCAGCCACGCCCGGTCCTGCCACGGCTGCAGCTTCCTCGCTCATCCCGATCTTGGAGTTGGCATCGATTAACTGATCGCGCTCAACCAGGGCTCGCATCGCCGCCTGCTGGGCGACACCCTGGAGAAGTGTCAGGATCCCCGCTGTAAACGCCACGATGTACAGCTGGACGATCGATAGGTGGCCGATGAAGTAGGCGGCCGGCACGGTCACGAGAATGACCATGCGGCCCAGGTCACTGCCGATGAGTAAGGGGGCCGGACGCGAGCGATCAACGACGACCCCGGCGCCGAGAGCGAAGAGTGCGAACGGCAGGTATTCCATCACTCGTAACAAGCCCACCTCAAAGGTGGACGCCTGCAGCAAGATCACAGCCGTTAGCGGCAAGGCCAGCTCTGTGAAAGGACTGCCGACGTCGCTGATGGTCTCCGCCAGCCAGAAGAACCTGAAATTGCGGTTCCGAAATATGCCGACGTTCATGGTTGGCACGCTACATGAGATCAGGAACCGCTATAGAGCGCTGAGGGTTGTAGTAGCTACTTCATAATTAATGAGCCAGCCATGAACGTCCTCGTTTGCGTAAAGCAGATCCCCGATCCCAACGCGCCCGGCAAGCTCGATCCACAGACGAAACGTCTCGTCCGGGAGGGCGTCGACCTGGTTCTTGACCCCGGGGATGAGCACGGGGTCGAGGCGGGGCTGCAGCTTGTCGAAAAGGATGCCGGCGAGGTCACGGTCATCTCGATGGGCCCGCCCAAGGCGGTCGACGCCCTCCGACGGGCGCTCGCGATGGGGGCGCATCGCGGCATCCTGGTCACCGACCCGGCGCTGGAAAACTCTGATGCCATCAGTACCGCCCGCGCGATCGCGGCGGCGATCAAGGGTCAGAGCTACGACCTGATCATCTGCGGCACCGAGAGCACCGATGGCTCTTCGGGGGCGGTCCCGGCACAGCTGGCCGAGCTTCTCGGGCTGCCGCTGCTCAGCTTCGCGAAGAAGCTCGAGGTCGCCGAAGGCAAGGCGGTGATCGACCGCCAGACCGATGACGGCTACGACGTGGTGGAGGCGCCGCTCCCCGCCGTCGTCACC
>DATNNA010000163.1:0-8289 GCA_035602075.1 Binatus sp. (SeqCode)
CCACGTCGTGCTCGCCAAGTCGACGGACGGCGGAAACACCTGGGGTGCGCCGACGGCGGTCACCACCGGGGCGAACGACGAGATGCAGCCGGCACTCAGCGCCGATGGATCCGGGCTGCACGACCTCTACTACATGCGCAACGCCGACAACACGCTGGACGTCGTCGTCGCCAATTCATCGAACGGCGGCTCGACCTGGTCCTACAAGCGGGTGACCAGCCAGTCGTTCCCCGGCGTGTTCACGTTCCCGCAGACCGACCCGATCATCGCCTTCGCCTACATGGGTGACTACATCGCCAACGTGAGCGACGGCACCAGCCAGTACTTCGCCTGGGGCGACAACCGGAATATGGTGACGAACTTCCTGTGGCCGCAAGGGCGGCACGACCCCGACGTCTTCTTCGCCAGGACCCAGAAAGACGAGGAGGGCGGAAACAACTAACCGCAACGACGGAATCGGAGCTAGGAGCGGCTTGCCCTCGGGCAGGCCGCTCTTCTTTTCAGGCCGTCAGGGAATTCGGCGGCAGGCGGCCATCGTCAACGGAACCGCGTTCGACACGCTGCCTCGATTCCCTCGCGCGGTGATGTAGGCGGGCATCAGCCGGCAGGCGGTGGGCGGCACTGTTGACCGGAAGCTCCCGTCTCGTGCAGTGGTGACCTTCCATGAGGTGCTTCCCGCCCGCCCGCTTACGGTGATGGTGACCAGCTCCTCAGGGCGGAAGCCGGCGCCGCACAGCACGCTCGCGACCGTGGTTGGCGGGGCCGCGGCAGCGATCGGCTGCATGCACAACAGAATGCGCGCGTGACCGGTCTGGGGGCTGATCGGTTGCGGTGGCAGCGGTCCGGGGCAGCCGACCGGATTCGTGCTAATCGGGTTGGCGGTAATCGGTGGGCACCGGTTCGGCGCGAGGGATGGTGGGACGAGCGGCTGGCCCTGCGCCGGCGCCCCATCGGGCTGGGTGACGAGCGACTCGGGACCCGGCGCCGCCGTGGTGGCGACAGGCGATCCCGGGCTGGAGGCCGCTCGGGAACCGAGACTCCCCTGGGTCGACGACGTGCAGGCGGCGGTGAATAGCGCAACCAGCAACATTGCACTTAACGTGATGTGCTTGCTCATGGTCATAGGGTTATAACGCGCCCCGGGCGCTCTGCATACGCAATTCACCGGGTAGCCGTTACGCTTGAATACGCTGCCGGCCGCTATAGACGTTCAGACTGCGGCCCCTGAGAAAGCCGATCAGGGTCTGATTCGATGCCTGGGCCAGGTCGCGGGCCAGGCTCGACGGGGCCGAGACCGCCACCAGTACCGGGATGCGGGCCTGGAGTGCCTTCTGAACGATCTCAAACGACGTCCGCCCGCTGACCATCAGGATGTGGCGGTCGAGCGGGAGCAGCTGCCGCTCAACAGCGTGGCCGACGATCTTGTCGACGGCGTTGTGCCGTCCGATGTCCTCCCGGACCACCACCAACTCGCCCGCTGCCGTGAACAGGCCCGCGGCGTGTAGGCCGCCGGTTCGCGCGAAGATCGCCTGCTCCGACCGCAGCCGTGCGTCGAGACCGTAGATGACCTCGCGGTCGATGGCGAGACCGTCGTCTGGCAGGGGCGGCGCCGACTCGTGAATCGCCTCGATGCTGCTGACGCCACAGAGTCCGCAGCTGGACGCGGCGAGGAAATTCCGTTGCCACCGGCGATCGACACCCGGCGCACCCGGAGCCAGGTCGACGTCGATGACATTCTCCAGGTCGGGATGCTCGCCATTCGGCAGGATCCGCATGCGGGCGACGTCGGCAGCCTCGCGAATGATCCCTTCCCCAAAAAGAAATCCCAACGCCAGCTCGCGCTCGTGGCCCGGCGTCCGCATCATCACCGTCAGCGGGGTACCGCCGATACGGATTTCCAGCGGTTCCTCGGCGGCGAGCTGGTCGTCGACACGGACGCCGGCCTCCTCACCGTAGCGAAGCACCCGGGCGCGATGCGAGCTTCGATCCTTCACGGGATTGATCCTAGCGAACATCCTCCCAGCGGTAGGCGATGGAGCCGCCACTGAACGGCACCTTCAGCCCCGATCGAACCAGGTACGGCTCGACGCCGCTGTACAGAGGAATCAGCCGCTGATCAGCGAGCACGATTTCTTCTGCCTGCCGATACGCCTTGATCGCGTCGTCCCAATTTGGCGCGGCCTTCCCCGCCGCCAGGGCGGCATCGATCCGGGGGTCGCTCAAGTGGAGGTTGTTGAACTGGGCGTTCGAGGTGAGCAGGTTGTCCAGCACGTCGGACGCGTAGGGGAAGTCGGCACTCCAGGTATCGATGAAAACGGGCAACTGGTCGAGCGCCGCGCGATTGAAGAAATCGCCGGTCGGATGAAGATTGACGGTGCGTCCCGTCGCGCTGCTGATCTGATCCTGCAGGTCTCGGGCGACCCGTCCAACCGTCGAATTCGTCGAGAAGTAGAGACCGATCTGCGACGGGAACCCCGCCTGGTCGAGCGCGGTCCGGGCCGCGACCGGGTCGAAGGCGGTCAGCGGCCGATCGAGATGGCCGGCCACGCCGGGCGGGATCAGGTCGGTCGCCGGAGCCGCCAGCATGGACCCGAACAGGGCGAGGTCGGTGAGGCGCCCGCGGTCGATCGCCTGCGCGATCGCCATCCGATCGGGAGGCCCGTAACCGCTGCCGGCGATGGTGTTGAAACCCAAATAAGTCGTACGAGTGTTCGCGACCTTGTGCAGCTGCGACAGGCGTTGCGGGTCGCCGGCGAAGGCCAGGAGCTGCGGGCCGGTGAATCCGTGGGCGATGTCCACCGCCCCACTTGTGTATCGATCGAGGCGTTTGGCCGAGTCAGGCTCGATTTCGATGTCCACCTTTCGCACTTGCGGTCGGGGGCCCCAGTAGTCGGAGAACGCACTGAGCTGCAGGCCGTGGCCACGATCCCACTTATCCAGGTGGTACGGGCCGCTCCCCGACGAGACGGCCCCGTTGAGGCCGGGATCGTCAAGCCAGTATGGTGGCAAGGCGAGGCGCGTCAGCAGTGAGCTGTCGGGCTGGGGCAGCCGCACCACGAGGGTCTTCGGATCGGCCGCCTGCACGCCGCTGATCGCGTCTCCCGGATAGCGCGCGCCGAGCGGCGCGAAAAACGTTGTCAGGGGGCTCGCCGTCTCGGCCGCCAGCGCGCGCGTCCAGGCGGTGAGAGCGTCCTGGGCCTGGACAGTCGCGCCCGATTGGTACTTCGCCGAGCGCAGGTGGAAGGTATAGACGCGGCCTGAATCCGCGATCTCCCAACTCTGGGCCAGGGCCGGCACCGGACGAAGGGTCGCGTCGAGCCGTGTCAACCCCTGGAACAGCTCCGCGCCGATGGCCAGCGAGGCGGGATCGTTGATCAGCGCCGGGTCGAGCGTTTGGGCATCTTCAGCCTCGCTCAACTGCAGATGCGAGACGCGAATCGTATTCGCGGGCGAGGCAGAGGGTGACGACGGGGGCAGGCCGGGAAGATTGCACGAGCTCAGCAGCAACGCGAGCGCCAGCCCCACCGCCCAGCTGGCGCGGCCGATCATTTTTCCGATACTAGCAAGGTGCCCCGGCGCCAAATCCCCCTGCTGATCGCGCTCGTGGCGCTGCTTGCGTCGATTCTCCCGGCCGTGCCGGCTAGCGCCGCCGCGACGGCGACCCTCGTGACGGGGACGGTCGTTCCGCACAACCCGCCGATGGACGGCGTCGTGCGACTGGACCTACAGGTGCGCAACGATACGGCGAGCGCCTGGGCGGCCCGCGATCTCGTCCACCTGACCTGGAAGGGTTCGGATGGCAAGCCGGTCACCGCCGACGCGCGCCCGCTGGGGCAGGCCGTCGCTCCCGCCGCAACGGTGAACCTGACGCTAGTGACGCTCGCCCCCACGGCGGTCGGCGACTTCACCCTGACGGTCGAGCTCGAGACGCGCGGCAGCCGGCTCGCGATCGGAGATCCGACCTCCTTCCATCTCAGCGGCTTCCTCTTCAAAGGCCGGGGCAACGGCCATGGACTCGGAATGAGCCAGTGGGGTGCGCGCGGACGCGCGGGCGCCGGGGATGATGACAAGAAGATCCTCGCCGCGTACTACCAGAACAGCCGGATCGATAGCCGCGACACATCGGGAATGGTGCGGATCGCGCTCACCCATGGGCCGATCGACCTCGCTCGTCCATGGCCACGCGTGTTCGGACCCATGCCGTTTGTCGCGGAGCCCGTGACCGTTGACGGCTACCCGCAACTTTCAGGCGCGGCTGGCGAGCTGCTCGGATTCGAGGCCTCGCCGGGTGGACGCCTGGATGCTTTCGTTCGATCGCGCGACGGAACCCATCGGGCAACCGTCGCGTTCACTCGCCCGCTCGTGATCCACGGCGCTGGCGCGACCGGGATCCGGACGAACATCCTGCAGACGATGGGCGGCGATTTCCGGTCGGGCGCCGAGCAGTGGCGATACAGCGGCGAGCTGCGGCTCATTCCGAAGGGCGGCGCGACCGTGCTGCCGGTTAACGTCCTGCCGATCGAGGACTACCTCAAGGGCGTCGTTCCCGCCGAGATGCCACCTTACTGGGGTGTCGAGGCGCTCAAGGCGCAAGCGATCGCCGCACGCACCTACGCGATGCACAAGATCTCCGGGGGCGGAGACTTCGACCTCGAGGGCAACCAGTTCGACCAGGCTTATAGCGGACTGACGGAGCAGGTCAAGGCGAGCAACGACGCGGTGGATGCGACCAGGGGCCAGGTGCTCACCTACAACGGGCAACTGCTGAGCGCTCTCTACATGGCCTCTGGTGGCGGTCACACAGAAAACAGCGAGTACGGCTTCATTCACTGGAACCACGGGCTGAAGCCGGCGGTCAACCTGCCCTACCTGCGCGGCATCGCTGACCCGCTGGACCGGGCACCCTCATGGCAGGTTGGTCCGTTCTCCGCCACCGACGCCGCCCAGATCCTGCGCAACAATGACGAGGACCTCGGCGACCGGTTGGTCGGGATCGACATCCTGCAGAAAGGCCCATCCGGGCGCGTGCTCGGCATTCGCCTGCGTGGCAGCAGCCAGACGGACGAAATCAGCGGTCCGGTGTTGCGCGCGTGGTTCGGACTTCCCGATACGCTCGTAGAGATCGTCGGCGGCGGGTAACGAGGATCAGGCCACGCGCATTTGATCCGGGCCGGTTGGCTGCTGCTGGGCAGCCACTCTGCGCTGTTGTCGCAGCAGGTTCAGGGAGCCGAGCGCCTGGACCAGAAACACCAGAACGATGATGCGGAAGATCGCGAAGTGGCCGGTCCAGAAGAGGAGGAAGGTGTCGAGCGCGTAGAGGCCGATGGTGATCCCCATCGCGACCATCGAGCCACCCCGGATGAAGTAGGCGAGTGCGAGGAAGACGACGCCGACCCCGACTGAGAACCAGTCGAAATAGTTGAGGAGCACCGTGATATTGGCTGCCTCGGCGAGGATGCCGACGCCGATGTTGAGGACACCGATGGCGGCGATGAATTGCCAGGCCTCGCGGACCTTCTTCTCGGCCTTCTTCAGGTCGGCGGGCGGCGCCGGCCGTCCCGTCCCCGCCGCCGCCCAGCTCGCCGCTGAGGACGACAGTTCCCGTGGCGCGGCGGCCTGTTTTGGAGCTGTCCAGACCTGCTGGGCGGGCGCGACGGCGCCGACCGCGGCGCACATGTCGCAGGTCTTGCTTCCGATCGGAATGGCGCAACCGCATGTCTTGCAGACGGCCATGTGCGGTATATCGGTCGAAGCGGGCCGACCTTCCGTGACGATCGTGCAACAAAAAGCCCGCCGGCTGACGCCGGCGGGCCCTTACGTGGTTGCTTTTAGCTCCCGACGGCGTTCTTCGCCAGCTCGGTGTCGGCGATGATCCAGCCTTCGGTCGTCTTCCCCTGGTCGTTGATGTGGAAGATGTAGACGATCTGGTCCTCGTACGTCTTTCCGCCGCGCTTGAACGAGCTGTTCACCAGGGCGACGACGTGCTTGTCGTTGGCCACGATGTCGTGGAAGTCGAGTTTGATGTCCTCCAACTCCTGCGGGTATCTGGCAATTGCCCCGATTGCGGCGTCTTTACCCTTGAAATCGCCACCGAATACGCTGCCGCGTGCGTGCCAGGCAAAGTCGTCGCTCCATGCGTCGCTCAGGGCTTTCATATCACCCCGACTGAACGCGGCGAACGCATCGCGAACGAGCTGGATCTTTTGGTCGATACTGAGCTTCGTGCCGGTTTCTGCCATTTCCGCCCTCCTTTGAGCCCATACGGGCTCGACCCGGCCACAGGCCGGGATGACCACTCCTCAGATGGGACTATAGACTGGCTGCCGAGCCTGTCAAGGCAGGGTCATTTCCGAGGGGCGCTCTTACGTCTGGGCCATGACGTCGGGGCGCCGTCCGTTCAGGCTCGCGAGACGACCAGGGGCGTCCAACGTTTCTCGAACACCCGGGCGTTCTGTGGCACCGGGATGCTCTTGCCTTTGGGATAGGCGGAAATCCGCAGGGTGTCGGTTCGCGGCCGACCGGCGCGATCCCAGGCGATCACTCCGGTCTGCATTCGCTTTATAAGCGCTGGCTCCGCCCGAAAGCTGACGACGGAAAGTGGAACTGAAGTGTCCTGGTTGTTTGGCTTAGCGTCGGGCGGGCGCGATAGCGCGACCAGCCCATCCCTTCCCAGTATCGCTCGGGTCGACCGTTGCTTCTTGTCCCCCGCGGACCACTCGACGACGAGCGGGACGGCGCTGCGATCCACCACCGATGGGTCAGCGTAGATGCTGAACAAACAAGAATCGGGATCCTCCAGTGCCAGCCACAGGCTCAGGCTTCCGCATGCCTCTTCGACTGTTGCTGTGATTCCGATTGGCACTTGCACCGGGGTAGTTTTTAGAGCATCGAGCAGGGCACTGGGATCGATGGGGCGGTCGTCGTCTACGGCAATGAATGGCCCGGGAGATTGACCCAAGGGAACCACGCGCCGCGGGCCCGCGAACGCCCCGCGCAAGGGCATAAAACCGCAGTCCGCGACGGCCACGCTCTCGAGATGGTCGTGCTGCCGTTCGAAGGCCACCGACTGCTGAACCTGGCGCAGGCTCAAGGGGAGCACGAGCCGGCCGCCCAGCGACAGCTGGTCGAACCAGGCCGGGGCGATGTCCCAGGCGCTGGCCGTGAGAATGATGCGATCGTAGGGCGCCCCCTCCGGATATCCATAGCCGCCATCAGCACAGCGCACGTCGACACGATCGAACCCTGCCGCGGCGAGATGCTGCCGTGCCAACAGCGTCAGGTCGTCATCGATGTCGATCGTGACGACGCGGCCGCCCTGGCCGACGATGTGAGCGATGAGCGCCGCGTTGTAGCCGGTCCCTGCACCGATCTCGAGGACGCATTGACCTGGCTCGAGCGCGAGTTGTTCGAGCATGATCGCCATGATGGCCGGCTGCGACGACGAACTGATCGGCCTCCCGTCCGCATGCTTGGTCGGGAAGGCGCGATCGGTGTAGACGTCGGCAATGCCAACGTCGGGCAAGAAGGCATGTCGCGCCACTGCGCGAAAGGCCGCCTCGACGGCGGCCGTTCGAATACTGCGACCCGCCTTGAGGAGGTCGACTAAGCGCTCACGAAGGTCGGTCGGGTTAGCTTTCGCCCTTGCCCTTGCCGGCGACGGGTTCCTTCGGCGGCTTCTCGGGCTTTTCCGGCTTTTCCGCCTTTGGCTCGCGCGGCTTGATAATGGGCGTCAGCTTGATCTGACCGTCGAGCATCTCCACGAGCACGGAGTCGCCCGCGCTGAACTTCGTGGTCAGCAGCGTCTCGGACAGCGGGTCCTCGATCAGACGCTGGATCACACGCCGCAGCGGGCGGGCGCCGTAGAGCTTGTCGTAGCCTTCCTTGGCCAGGAAGTCCTTGGCCTCGGCAGTAACCTCGAGCTTCATCTCGTGCTCCTCGAGGCGCTGGGCAACCTTGATGACCAGCAGGTCCACGATCTGCCGCATCTCCGGCGCTGAGAGGGCCTTGAAGACGACAACGGCATCCACGCGGTTCAGGAATTCGGGCCGGAAGGTCTTCTTCAGCTCGTCCATGATCTTCTCGCGCATCTTGCCGTGCTCTTTCTCTTCCTGGCTGGTGCTCGGCATCGACGGCTGGAAGCCCATCGACGTCGTCGCCTGCTGCAGGTTCGAGACGCCGATGTTCGAGGTCATGATCACGATCGTGTTGGCGAAGTTGACCTGCTTGCCTTTCGCGTCGGCGAGCCGGCCGTCCTCCAGGATCTGGAGCAGCATGTTGAAGACTTCGGGA
>DATNNA010000164.1:0-4003 GCA_035602075.1 Binatus sp. (SeqCode)
GCTCGGCGATGCCGGCCGCATCCGCTGGGTGGCGCTGTTGACGAAGTTGAGCCGGGTGAGCAGCGTCGAGCTGTTGATCCAGGAGGTGCCGGCCGGCCAGCCGGCCACGTTCGGCGGGTCGAAGAGCGTCTGGCCCATGGCAGCGGCTGCGGTGACGGCAGCGCCGTATCCCTTGATGTCGGTCCCGGTCGCCTTCAGGGTCTGGGCCGCCAGCTCCGCCGGGCTCTTGATCAGGGCTCGGTACGCCTTCGGCGAATAGAAGGCATCGATGGCAAAGATTTCGTGGACGACCGCTCCCACGCTGTAGTGCGATTGCTGGAAGGTGTCGGCAAGATGCCGCACGATCTCGGGCTCAGGATTGGAGTAGGCAAAGAAGCTGAACAGGCGGGTGGAGAGGCGCTCGGCCGTGGCGCGGAGCGGCACCAGCATTTCGACGATGTCGTCGCCCGTAAAGTTGCCGGTCTTCCCCATGAAGGTCTTCGGTCCACCGTCGAAGTACTTGGCGACGAAGGCCGACTCCGTCGTGTAGCGCTGTTGCTGGGCGCCTTTGAGTGTCCAGCCGGTGAACGCACGGGCCGACTCGCGCACGTCGTCCTCGGTGTAGTGCCCGATGCCGGTGGTGAAGAGTTCCATCAGCTCACGGGCGTAGTTCTCGTTGGGCTTGCCTTTGCGGTTGTTCTCCGTGTCGAGGTAGATCATCATCGCCGGGTCTTTGGACACCGCCTTCAGCAAGTCGTCGAAGTTGGCGAGCGCCATCTTCCGAAAGAGCTGGTTCTGGGTGTACAGCTGTCCCGTGCCGGCCTTGTCCAGCCCGCTGGTCAGCAGGCCGTGCCAGAAGAGGGTCATCTTTTCCTCGAGCGGCCGCGCGGTCTGCACCATCCGCTGCAGCCACCATGCCTGCAGCGCGCCCGCGCTTGGACCCTTTTGAGTGGTCAAGTCGAGCGTCGGGAGTTGCGCCTCGAGCGCGGCGTTGGACGTCTGCTGATAGTCCAGCACCGACTGGGTCATCGCCGTGCTGGTCATGGCCGCGTACCGATCGAGTTCCGCGCTGGTCGCGCCGAAACCGGCCCGACGAAGCAAGTGGGCCGCCCGAACCCGCGGGCTGTTCAGCGCACCCTGGTAGCCATGGGTGTAATCGCGCACCCGGTCGAGGATCTGTGAGAGATCGTTGCCTTTCCAGAGCGCGGCGAGCGCGGCCGCCGACGCACCGGCGGCTCCGGTGGCGAGCACCGCCCGCCTCGATACCGGCCGCTGCCAGATCGGCTTTGACTTCGTCGTGGGCGGCGTCGCAGTGGGAGCGTCGTCCATGGTCATTTGTAGGCTATGGCTCGAGCGTGAACTCGGCCTGAGAGGCCCCTTAGAAGGTTCAACGGCGCTTCGCCACCCCCTCCGGCGGGCGCCCGCTCTAGATCAGCTGTAGGGTCGGGAGCGTGAAGTGGCCCGGGCTAGTACGCAGGCCGGGCGGTCGAGGACGTCGTTCCCCCGGAGCCATTGGAGTAGCCGCATCCGGCGACGCCCACGATCAACAGCATCGAGCCGAGCAGGACGACAACCAAGCGCCTCATCTGGCTAGTTACGCCGCCAGGTTACGGTTGGCGTCGGCGGCAAGGGCGTCCATATACTGAATTGAGGCATGTCGCCCCAGCCGATGTCGCGCGAATCGGTCGAGAAGAAATCCCGCATCCGCGACGCGGACAACGTCGTGGCCTCCGTGTGTCCCTATTGCGCGGTCGGCTGCAGCCAGCTGATCTACGTCAAGAACAAGCGCATCATCGACATCGAGGGGAACCCGGCCTCGCCGATCAACGAAGGCACCTTGTGCCCCAAGGGCGCCGCAACCTATCAATACGTGGTCAACCCCAACCGGGTGACCACCGTGCGATACCGGGCAGCCCACTCGGACCACTGGGAAGATCGACCGCTCGAATGGGCGATGGATCGCATCGCCACGCTCATCAAGGAGACGCGGGACGCCACCTTCGTCGAGCGCACCGCCGAGGGCAAGCTCGTCAACCAGACGACGGCGATCGCGACCCTGGGCGGGGCGACGATGGATATCGAAGAGAACTACCTGATCAAGAAGCTGTTCGGCGGCGGCCTGGGCGTCGTCTCGATCGAAAACCAGGCGCGAATATGACATAGCTCCACCGTCCCCGGTCTGGGGACGAGCTTCGGCCGAGGTGGGGCGACCACCTTCCAGCAAGACCTCGCCAACGCCGATGCCATCCTGATCATGGGCAGCAACATGGCCGAGAACCACCCCGTCGGCTTTCGCTGGCCGATGAAGGCCCGTGAAAAAGGGGCCACCATCATCCACGTCGATCCCCGCTTCACGCGTACCTCGGCGGCCGCCAACCTCTACGTGCCGATCCGGTCCGGCAGTGACATTGCGTTTCTCGGCGGGCTCATCAATTACGTGCTCACGAACGACAAATGGTTCAAGGAATACGTGCTCGCCTATAGCAACGCCTCGACGATCGTCAGCGGCGACTACGTCGATGCCGAGGACAACGGCGGCCTCTTCTCCGGATACGATCCGCAATCAGGAACTTACGACAACGGCAGCTGGGCCTACGCCGGCGGCAGCCCGACCAAGCCGCGGCTGGAGCGCGACGAAACGCTGCAGGCTCCGCGCTGCGTTTTCCAGATCCTCAAACGACACTATGCCCGCTATACGCCGGAGATGGTGGAGCGAGTCTGCGGGACACCCACAGATCTGTTCCTGCAGGTGGCTGACGTGCTGACGAAGAATTCGGGGCGCGAGCGGACGAGCGCGATCTGCTACGCGGTTGGCTGGACGCAACAGAGTACCGGCGCGCAGATCGTTCGTGCGGCGGGCATCCTCCAGCTGCTGTTGGGGAACATCGGGCGCCCCGGCGGCGGCATCATGGCACTGCGCGGCCACGCATCCATCCAGGGATCAACCGACGTGCCGACGCTCTTCGATCTCTTGCCGGGCTACCTTCCGCACCCGGCTGTTTCCAGGGGCGACGACACGCTCGACGACTACCTGCGCCAATCAGCCCCCAGGGGTGGTTACTGGTCGAATGCTCCGAAATTCATGGTTTCGCTGTTGAAGGCTTGGTATGGGGACGCCGCCGGGAGGGCGAACGAATACGGCTACCAGTGGATTCCCAAGGTGACCGGCGATCACTCCCACATCTCCACCTCGGCCGCGATGGCGGACGGCAAGGTCAGCGGCTTCATCGTGTTCGGACAGAATCCTGCGAACGGGAGTCCCCACGCCGGCCTGCAGCGCAAGGCGCTCACCCAGCTCGATTGGATGGTCGCCCTCGACCTCTACGAAACGGAGACGGCGGCCTTCTGGTATGCCGCGCCCGAGGGATGGAAGCCCGCCGACGTCAAGACCGAGGTCTTCCTCTTGCCGACCGCCGGCCCGGGCGAGAAAGAAGGGACCTTCACCAACACCCAGCGCCTCCTGCAGTATCACGACAAGGCGGTCGACCCGCCGGGCGACACCCGGTCCGACCTCTGGTTTCTGTATCACCTGGGTCGGCGGCTGAAAGATCTCTATCGCGAGTCGCCAAGTCCACGAGACCAGGGATTGCTCAACCTCACCTGGGACTACCTTCCGGAGCAGCCCGACCCGGAGTGGCGGATTAGCGACGAGCCCTCCGCCGAGAAGGTCTTGATGGAGGTCAACGGCTTTACCGTCGCCGATCACCGCCAGCTTCCCAACTACGAGCGACTGAAGGATGACGGCTCCACAGCCTGCGGCGTCTGGATTTATTCCGGAGTCTTTCCGGCGCCGGGACAGAATATGGCGCGTCGCCGAAACCGCAGTCCTGACAACTATGTCAATCCCGAATGGGGATTCGCCTGGCCCGGCAACCGACGCATGCTCTACAACCGCGCCTCCGCGGATCCGACCGGCAAGCCGTGGTCGGAGCGAAAGAAGTACATCTGGTGGGACGCCGGCGCGGGCACCTGGACGGGGATCGACGTCCCGGATTTCCCGATAAAGAAGGCCCCCGATACGCCG
>DATNNA010000165.1:0-17180 GCA_035602075.1 Binatus sp. (SeqCode)
TGCCAATGGCAGTGCCGGGTAGCTATGTTCGGATGGGATAAGTGCTGAAAGCATCTAAGTACGAAGCCCACCTCAAGACAAGGTCTCCCACTGGGTTAACCAGGTAAGACCCCAGCGAGACTAGCTGGTTGATAGGCCGCAAGTGTAAGACGGGCAACCGTTTCAGCTAAGCGGTACTAATAGGTCGAGGGCTTGACCATCTATCTCACTCCTCAGCGCTCGTTAGCGCAGGAGGTTGATCGCGTGATCTGCGCGCGGTCCCTAAAGCACTTCTTCGCAGCGATCGAAGGAAAAAGACTTCGGTGACCATAGCGACGGGGAAACACCTGTTCCCATCCCGAACACAGCAGTTAAGCCCGTCAGCGCCGATGGTACTGGGCTGGCAACGGTCTGGAAGAGTAGGTCATCGCCGAGGTCTTTTTCTTTTGCCTGCAAAACGGCATGCTGACGACGCCTGCCCGGAACGTGCCCGGATAATGGAGGCCAATGCCTGCTTGGGCGCGGTGGTTGCGGCCTTCGATCAACTGGCTGCTCGTCTTCATCCCGGTGTCGCTGATCGCGGAACTGGCGCATCAGCCGTTGCTGACCTTCGTCACCGCCGCGCTTGCCATCGTCCCACTCGCCGGGCTGATCGGACGGGCCACCGACCAGCTGGCGATCCGCGTCGGCCCGCAGCTCGGCGGGCTGCTCAACGCCACGTTCGGGAACCTGACCGAGCTGATCGTGGCGGTCCTGCTCATCGCCGCTGGGAACTTCGAGGTGGTCAAGGCCTCCTTGATCGGTTCGATCGTCGGTAATCTCCTGCTGGTCCTCGGCCTGTCGCTCTTCGTCGGCGGGTTGCGCTGCGGCGAGCAGGCCTTCAGCGCGCGCGCGGCCGGCGTCCACACGGGATCGCTCGTCCTGGCCGTCGCCGGCCTCGGGGTGCCGGCGCTCCTCGTGGCGACGTCGCCGAGCTTATCCGCCGGCGACCGCCAGCTCGTGTCGGCCGGCGTGGCGGCGACACTGATCGTCCTCTACGCCTCCGCGCTCGTCTTCACGCAGTTCAGCAACGCCCATCTGTTTCGCACACCGGCATCCAGCGAGCAACCCGAATGGTCCAGGGCGCTGGCGGCCGGCGTGCTGCTGGGCGCCGCGTTATTGGTCGGGCTGGAGTCCGAACTGCTCGTCTCGGCCCTCAACCCGGCGCTTCAGACGCTCAAGATCTCACCGATCTTCGTCGGCCTCATCCTGATTCCCGTGATCGGCAATGCCGCCGAGCATGCGTCCGCCGTGTTCTTCGCTATCAGGAATAAGGTCGACGTCACCCTTGAGATCGCCGTCGGCTCTTCCACACAGGTCGCCCTGTTCGTCGCACCGATCATGGTCTTCATCAGCGTGCTGTTGGGCCGGCCGATGGATTTCGTCTTCCCGGGGTTCGAGATCGGTGCCGTGTTCATCGCCACCCTGATCGTTGCCGTGATCTCACGCGACGGTCATAGCAATTGGCTGGAAGGCCTGCAACTGATTGGCGTCTACGCGATCCTCGCGCTGGCCGCCTTCTTTCTTTAGGCGCTGATCATTTCGCGCCGGACGGTCAGTCGTTCGACCAGGTCGACCTTGACGCGGACGCCGAGGCCCCAACGGGTCGGTACTGACACCGTTCCTCCGCGCTGCAGCACGAAGGCCGGCTCGACGATGTCCTCGGCCCAGTAGCGGTCGCTGGCGGAAATGTCACCGGGCAGCCGGAAATTCGGCAGGGTCGCCAGCGCCACGTTGCAGGCGCGGCCGATGCCGGTCTCGAGCATGCCACCGCACCACACGGGCAGGCCCGCATTCGCGGCGATGTCGTGGATGCGGCGCGACTCGGCGAAGCCACCGACCCTTCCGGGCTTGATATTGATCACCTGGCAGGCGCCCAGCTGCACCGCCTGGCGCGCATGGCGGGCCGACTCGATGCTCTCATCCAGGCAGATGGGGGTGCGCAGCTGTCGTTGGAGCGCCGCATGATCGACCAGGTCGCCGCCGGCCAGCGGCTGTTCCAGCATCAACAGCCCGAAACGGTCGAGTTGCGCCAGGTGGGCGGCGTCGTCGAGGCCGTAGGCCGCATTGGCATCGGCCATCAGCGTGATCTCCGGGTAGCGCTGGCGGATCGCGCCAATCGCCATCACATCCCAACCGGGCTCGATTTTCACCTTGATGCGCCGGTACCCCTGGGCCAGGCTCGCGCCGATGTTGTCCAGCAACTCATCGACGGTCGGCTGGATGCCGATGCTGACTCCCGTTTCCACTCGATCGCGGACTCCGCCCAGGAACGTGGCGAGCGGTTTGCGGGCGTGCTCGGCAAGGGCCACAGTGAAGGCCATCTCGATGCAGGCCTTCGCCATGTGATGCCCGCGCACCGGAGCGAACAGGGTCTCGAGCGCGTCGACGTTCGCCAGCTCGCGCCCGATCACCGCCGGCAGCAAATAGCCCTTGAGGACCTGCCAGGCCGTTTCGACCGTCTCGTACGAGTACCACGGGCCCTCGCCTGCGACGCATTCGCCCCACTGGGATCGCCCATCGATGTCCAACCGGACGAGCAGGGGGTAGCGGTCCTGCTGGACGCCGAAGCTCGTGCGAAAGGGCTTCAGCAAGCGCATCTTCAGCACGCGCAGCTCGACCGCGTTGATCTTCACGGACTGAGTGCCATGACATAGGTTCCGTCGCGGCGGAAGTCGACGGCGATGAGCCCAGCGGCCAGGGCCGCCTCGAACGCCGCCCGGCTCTCCATCCGCCAGCGCAGGGCGAGCTCGAGGCTGGCGCGCTTGACCTCCTGGAAATCGGTCGGCACGGTGATGAGCACCGCCGTTTGGGCACTCAGGTCGAGCGGCTCCGGGACCGGCCCGCCGTCAGCGCCCATGCGCAGCATCATCACCGGATCAGCCGCCATGGCTGGCTTTGCCCTGCGCAGCCACCACTCGGCCTCGAACCGATCCGACGGCAGTCCCCGGTTGAGCTCGTCTTCCATCAACCCGTAGTGGTCCCGTTCGTACAGGCGGGCGATACAGCCGAGACGGTGGAGATTGATGTAGGCGTTGCGCGCCTCCAGTGGATCGAAGGTCCAGGTCACGAGCTCGTAGCCCAGTCTCAGCGCATCGTACCGCTGAGCCTGCTTCAAGGCGATCCCGATGCCGGTCCCGCGGAACTCCCGAAGGACCCCCAGCTGATGGGAGCACAAGCGCAGCTGGCCGTCGCGCATTCCAAGAAACGCGAAGCAGAAACCGACCAGCCGGCCTGTCGAGAGGAACGCACCATGGACGAGGCCGCCGTTGTGCTGCATCGTCAGCAGCAGCTCGCGCGGGACCACGTTGCGCTCCGCAGCCCCCCAGATGTCCCGGCTCATCGCCTCGCAGGCGGCGAACTCGTCGTGTGTGCGGACGAGCCGGACCTCGACAGGCGGCACGCGCCACATGCTAGCGCGCCGCCCCGGCGGCGTCGCGGGGATCTACTTACAGGTCCAGGCGCTCTGACGTCCCGCGTTGTAAAAGACGAGGGCGCCTCGCGCCTGGGCATACGGGTCCCAGATGTTCTGCCCGGGGAAGTTCGCGTTCCAGGTGCGGGGCATGAACTGGAAGAGGCCGCTGGCGCCGCTCGAGCTGTTGATCGCGAGCGGATTGTAGTGGCTCTCGCAGTTGGCAACGCGCAACGCCCAGGTGAGGCCGGGACTGTTGCCGAACACGGCGTAGATCGCCGCCAGCCCATCCCCGCCCGAGCCGGGCGGGGGCGTGAAGGTGCCCGCGGGCGCCGGCCTCGGCGCGACCCGTGTGGCGACCGTGGCCTGCTCGGCGGGTGCCGGTGGTTGCTCGAGCGCAGAGGCCTTGGCAACTTCGCGCATTTGCACGGCGGTGCGCGCGCGTGCCGCGCTCGTGTACATCACGTAGCCGGAATACTGCGCAGCGATCGCTCGGGTGGGGGCGGACCGCCCATTCATCGCCGGGACGACCAGCACGAACCCCAATCCCAGCACGAGCGCATGACCTACGAAGTTCACTGAGGGTCGCCGACGATGCTGACCGAGCACTCTCAGTGCGTTCTGAGCGCGGGCTCGGAGTCGCCAGTAACGCAGGACCGCGCGCGCAGCCCAGTCAGAGGCCACAAGATCCTGGAGCCTGGCGCTGGTCAACCGCAAGATATGGGCACGAGCCTTTGACACAATATCAATAAACGATGTAACGCTCAAGAAGCCTTCCCTCCGTCAGTGGACGACGCCAACCCCTGCTGGTCCGTGGCGAGACGAGAGGAAAGCGATGAACTACAACGAGGCGTAACGGACCGTCGTCCACCCTAACA
Organism: Binatus sp. (SeqCode); assembly: GCA_035602075.1. Taxonomy (GTDB): domain Bacteria; phylum Chloroflexota; class Dormibacteria; order CF-121; family CF-121; genus CF-13. The sequence goes on from DATNNA010000165.1 coordinate 4,309, forward strand.
CAGGCAGTGCGCGCCCCGTCAAGTGGCCTTCGCGCCTCGACGGGTGGCTAGAGCGCCTCGATCAGCAGCCGCAGCAGCTGTGTGCGCCGCAGCCAGCTCTCCACCAGCAGGTGCTCGGTGTCGGCATGCGCCCCGCCGCCATCGGGTCCAAGGCCATCGAGCGTGGGCACGCCCATCGCGGCCGTGAAGTTCCCATCGCTCGCCCCTCCGACACTTGCTTCGCGCAGCGCGAATCCGACATCGGCCGCAAGGCCTTGCGCAAGTTGCGCGAGCCGGGCGACGCCGGGACTCCGCTCCATCGGCGGCCGGTCGACACCACCGTAGATACGCAGCCGAGCTCCCTCGAGTTGCGGCCGCAGGCCGTGGATGGCGGCGACGATGCGCTCGGCTTCTGCGGCGCGCGTGAAGCGGACGTCGATCTCCGCCCGCGCCTGCGCCGCGACGACATTCGGCCGGGTCCCGCCATGCACCACGCCAACGTTGATCGTCGTCCCGTTCGCCGGGTCGGCAAGCATCTTCAGAGCGAGCACCTGGTGTGCCAGTTCCTCGATCGCGCTGATCCCCTTCTCGGGCTCGGTCCCGGCGTGAGCCGCTCGGCCGACCACCTCCAGAACGAAGTCCGCGATGCCTTTGCGGGCGGTTTTGATGGCACCGCCGCTGGCGGCCGGCTCGAGGACCAGCACGGCGATCGCATGGCGTGCCGTTTCCTCGATCAACGCCCGCGAGCTGGCGCTGCCGATCTCCTCATCGGAGGTCGAAAGGACCACGACGGGGCGCTTGGGCCGCGCCTGCTCGAGGGCAAAGGCCGCCTCCACGATGCCGGCCTTCATGTCGTAGCTCCCGGGACCCGTCACGCGATCGCCGTCGATCCGAAAGGGCAGCCGCGCCAGCGTGCCTTCCGGCCACACCGTGTCGTGATGACACAGCAGCACGATCGGCTCGGCGCCGTCGCCAACGCGGGTCTCCAGGTGGTCGCCGGCGTCGGCCCTCCGGTGTCGGATGGGGGAGACCCCGAGGCGCTGCTGGAAGAGCTCGCCGACCTGGTCCGCGCAGGCGTCGCAGCGCGCCTTGTCCGGCGAGGGAGACTCCGCCGCGACCAGGCGTTCCAGGGCGGTGAGCATGGCGCTCCGGTCGGGCCTATGCATCAAGGTGTCGTCCATGCTAAAACCTAGGGACCACAGGAGGGAGAAAGATGAGCATTCACGCGGCTGAAGTCGCCACGAAGATCCTGCTCGACGAGCGAGAGATGCCCAAGCGCTGGTACAACATCCAGGCGGACCTTCCTTTTCCGGGAAGTCCGCCCCTGAACCCAGGGACCAAGCAACCGATCGGTCCGCAGGACCTCGCTCCGCTCTTCCCGATGGAGCTGATCAAGCAAGAGGTCTCCCAGGAGCGATACATCGACATCCCGAGCCCCGTGCAGGACGCGCTCCGGCTCTGGCGTCCGACGCCGCTGATGCGCGCCAGCCGGCTGGAGCGGGAGTTGAAGACGACGGCGAAGATCTACTACAAATACGAAGGCGTCAGCCCGGCCGGCTCGCACAAGCCCAACACCGCGGTGGCGCAGGCCTTCTACAACAAAGCCGAAGGCACGAAGCGGCTTGCAACCGAAACCGGCGCTGGCCAGTGGGGGAGCGCGCTGGCGTTTGCCAGCAAGCTCTTCGACCTCGAGTGCATGATCTACATGGTTCGCATCAGCTACGAGCAGAAGCCCTACCGGAAGAGCATGATGCACGTCTGGGGCGCCGAGGTCGTCCCCAGCCCTTCTGACCGCACCCAGGTGGGGCGGCGGATCCGCGCCGCGAACCCGGATTCCACCGGCAGCCTGGGCATCGCGATCTCCGAGGCGGTGGAAGACGCCGCCGGTCGCGAGGACACGAAGTATTCACTGGGCAGCGTCCTCAACCACGTGCTGATGCACCAGACGATCATCGGGGAGGAGGCCCTGCTGCAGATGGAGCGGGCCGACGCGATGCCGGATATCGTGGTCGGCTGTGTCGGTGGCGGGAGTAACTTCTCCGGTCTGGCATTTCCATTTCTACGCGACCGGTTGGCGGGCCGAACCAAGACGCGTTTCCTCGCGGCTGAGCCCGAGGCGTGTCCGTCGATCACGCGCGGCAAATACACCTACGACTTTGGCGACACCGGAGAGATGACGCCCCTGGTCAAGATGCACACGCTCGGCCACACCTTCATTCCAGACGGCATCCACGCCGGTGGTCTGCGCTATCACGGGATGGCGCCACTGGTCTCGGCACTCGTCGATCACGGCTACATCGAAGGCGTCGCTTACCCGCAGCGCAGCGTCTTCGACGCCGCGGTGCAATTCGCGCGGACCGAGGGGACGATCCCGGCGCCCGAGAGCGCCCACGCGATTCGCGCGGTTGTCGACGAGGCGGTCAAAGCGCGCGACCGCGGCGAGTCACCCACGATCCTCTTCAACCTGAGCGGTCACGGGCTACTCGACCTGGGGGCCTACGACGCCTACTTCGCCGGGACCCTGTCGGACGTCGCCCTCTCCGAGGCGCGGATCCAGGAGTTGGTCGGCGCGCTGTAACGATCACGGGAGGGAACCCGGCCGGTTTCCTCCCGTTTGATTAGTGTTTGCCGCCCTCGCGGCCGATGGCGGCCATCCGGTTGCGATCCTGGCTGGAGGCTTCGCCACCCTTGCGGCCGGCCGCTCGGGCTTCCTCAGAGGAGAACTCATGTGCCGATCCTTTCTCGTGAGCCGCCTTGCCGCCCTTGCTGCCCGCCTGCCGGGCCTCCTCCGGGCTGAACTCATGCGCGGACCCCTTCAGATGCGCGGCCTGACCGCCCTTGCTGGCGATTTCCCGCTGCTTTGCTTCATCCATGGAACCGAAGCCTCGCTTGCCGCTTGCCGGCATTTCTCGCCTCCTTTGAACTGGACGTTGCACGGGACGTTCCACAGAGGGACATCAGGCCCGCCATCCGCTAGCTGCTAACGACAATATCAATTTAGCTGACACGGCTCAACGGCTGTCAAGCCAAGTATTCGCGGAGGACACAAAAAACAGGGCCTCGCGGGCGAGGTCCTGTTCCAAGAGGACGACGCAGAGGCGTGGCGGCTTAGTACCCCGCCGGCTCTCGTCCGCTGAAGAACGCGCGGACGCGCTCGCCGAAGCTTTCTCGCGGCCGGTAGGGCGCGGCGAGCGAACGGTCAACCGGCGTGTCCGCCACCACCGGCTCCGGGTTGGTATCGCGGTTGGCGTCTTGATAGGCGGGCACCGTGCGCATCCGGGCATTCTCTTCGCGGAGGCGCTGGTTTTCGCGGCGAAGGTCGGTGATGGTCGATTCCCGCGTCGTTACCCGGCGGCGCATCGAGCCGACGCGCACGCCGTGAACCAGGCCGGAGTACAGCATGTAGAGCAGGAACAGGCCAGCGATCACGGCCGCAGCGACCATGACAGGGACCCAATCGGGAACCGCCGACCAGTGCCATTGCCAGAGCGTGATGTCGTGCGCCCCTGTGTTCCCGGTCGCATAGACGCCAACGACCGCGGCGGCGATGATCAGCAGGATTAGAAACAGGATCATTGGGCTACTCCTCCAGCAGTGTTTTCAGACTATACGAATATCACGTTACATGATATTCTGCTGCCCAGTCAAGTCGGCAAACTTGCCGTGAATTGGCCGCCCAGGCCGTCTAAATCAGCGCAGCGGGTCGCGCAGGTCCAGAACGGCGGCCGCGGCCAGGAAGCCGGCGGCCAGTGCCACTGCGGTGAGCCGTAGCGACGCGACGAGCCCGTCGGCACTGCCGGTGAGGCTGAGGGCCAACGCCGCGCAGAGCGAGCTGCAGAGGCCGGCGATCAGCCAGAGGGGCCAACGCCGGCGTCCAGGCCACGCCAGCAGGATGCAAAATAGAAAGGCGACCAGGATGAAACCCCCCACCATCCTGGTCGCCATCGGAGCGCCCCCCAAATCGATCGGCGCCCCCACTGGCAACAGCCTACGTCGCGCAGGGTGCCTGCCGGTATCCCCCAGGGTGATGAAAGATCGCGCGTATCGGGTTCCAATCGGGGGAGGCCGAACGGGGGAGAGGGCGGCTGCTAGATCAGGTTCTGGCGGGAAGCGGCCGCCACCGCCTCAGCCCGGTTGCGGGCGTTGAGCCGGCTCAAGAGGTTTTCGACGTAGGTCTTGATCGTATTCTCACTCAGATGGAGACGGCCCGCGATCATGGAATTCGAGTAGCCCTCCGACACCAGCTGGAGGACCTCCTGCTCGCGGGGCGACAGGCGGACAGCGGGCACGCTGGCGCTGGTCACCGGTGTCTCGACGGCCGCCACCGCGTTTGGGCTTCCGGGTGCTTGCGGCAGCACCCCGCCGATGACGATCCGGTCGTAGGCCGCCAGGATCGCCCCGGCCACCACCATGATCAGGCTCCAGAAGAGCACGTCCTGTCCCGCGAAGTCCTGGTTGAAGACAGCCTTGAGGGCGGCGTGGAGGGCGATCATGCCCAGGACGAAGATGCCGACGACCAGCATGGCCCCTTCCGCGCCATCGTAGGCAACCATCCACACGATCAACAGGATGTAGGCGGCATAGATGCTGGTGCTCGCGCCGACCCCGCCAAAGACGAAGAGCACCAGGAAGTAGCTGACGGTGTCGAGCAACGTCAGGGCCCGGCCGATCCGCAGGATCGAGCGGTCGTCGGCTTTCGAGATGGCGATCATGCCCCAGGCGTTGTAGACCGTCACCCAGACGAGGACCAGCCCCAGCCCGATGGGGGACTTCGGCGGCACGGCGAGCGACAGGATTGCGGCGAACAGCAGGCCCGGCCAGCGCACCACGGTTCCGAGCCGGGCAAGCTGACGGATCGTCGTCGCGCTCAACCGTGGGCGCTCGGCGGCGTCGAGTCCAAGGAACGAGAGCGTCCGCACTGCCCGACCTCCGCCCTGCCCCTCCAGGGTGGCCCCATTCTACTGGCGCTCCGGCGCTCCGTAAAGGCCGTGGTGGATCAGTCGCCGATCAGGGTGCGAACCATCCCGGTCGCCCAATCGGCGATGGCGATCCGGTGGTTGTTCGTGTCCGCGATGTAGAGGCCGTTCGCGCCGGCGCAGACGCCGCCGGGCTCCCGGAACGCGGCGGAGGTAGCGGGCCCGTCGGAGCGGCCGGCCGCCCCGCTGCCCAACCAGGTCGTCACCGCGCGGCGTCGCGGCTCCACGCGTTTGATCTTGTGGTTGTAGCTGTCCGCCAGGAACAACACGCCGTCACGCGCCGTGATCCCCAGTGGATGCTGGAGACGGACGGCGTCGCCTTCACCGTCCTGGTCGCCGAACACGAACAGGTCCTCGCCTACGATCGTGGTCACCACTCTTGAGTACAGCTCGACGTCACGCACCGCGCTGACCTCGGAGTCGGCGACGTAGAGGTGCCCGCCCTCCAGCGCAAGGCCGCTGGATTGCCCGAACCAGGCCTGGTCGGCCGGCCCATCGAGGAGTCCCTCCCGACCGGTGCCCGCGAACGGCGCGACCATGCCAGTATCGAGATCGAGCGACCAGATCTGATGGGTGCCGGCCATCGCGATGTAGAGAACGCGGCCGGCAAGGGCCAGGTCCCACGGTGAGCTCAGCGCCGTCGACCGTCCCGGCCCCCCAGCGCCGGCCCCGAGGGCTTGCTCGCCTGTTCCGGCGAGCGTGGTCACGATCCCGGCCTCGAGGTCGATCGACCGGATCGCATGGTTTTCCGTATCCGCGACGTAGAGGGCCCTGCCGGAACTGGCCATCCCCTGCGGTTGCTGAAACGCCGCGCCTTCGGCCGGTCCGTCGACCAGTCCCGGCTGGCCGCTACCGTAGCTCCGCTGGATCGAGCCGTCCAGGCCGGCCTTCACGATCCGGTGATGGTTGGTGTCGGCGATGTAGAGCGCGTCGTCCGTCGCAAGCACCTTGCCGGGGAATTTGAGGGTCCGCGCCGGCTCGCGGATCTGCTCGAGATCAATGGGTGCCGCCCCCGGGCTGAGGATCCCGCGCTCCTCGAATTCCTTCAACATCCCTCCGACCAGCGGATCGAACTGTTCGAAGGGCAGCTCACCCTCGTGCTTTCCGATGACCCGGCCTTGCGGGTCGACGAACATGAGCGTGGGCCAGGCGCGGCCGCCGAATTGGTTCCACACGGCGAAGTCGCGGTCGTTGACGACCGGGTGGTCGATGCGGTAGCGCAGCACGGCCTCGCGCAGATTCGCCGTCTCGCGCTCTGCCGGGAACTTTGGAGAGTGAACGCCGACGACGATTACCCGGTCGCCGTACTTGCGCTCGATCTTCCGCAACTGCGGAAAGGTATGCATGCAGTTGATTCAGCAGAAGGTCCAGAAGTCGATGATCGCCAGCCGGCCGCGCAGATCGGCGATGTGCAGCGGCCGCGCGACGTTGATCCAGTCGAGCCCTGCGGGAAAATCGGGGGCCCGCACCGTGCCCGCGTACGAACGAAGCGCCATCGATGGAATGGTACGGGCGCTAGTTGCCGATGTGTGCCGCGGGAATGGTTCCCATCCGACCGCGACGGTAGTCGTCAAAGGCCTGGGCCAGTTCCTCGTGGGTGTTCATCACGAACGGTCCGTACCAGGCAACCGGCTCCCCGATCGGCTCGCCGCCGAGCACCAGCACATCAAGGTTCGGCGAACGGCTTTCCTGGGCCAGGTCGGCGGTCAGACTGATCACGTCGCCCGCGCCGAACGCCGCCAGTTGTGCGGTGCCGATCGGCGCTCGCTTGCCTCCCACGGTTCCGCGGCCGGCCAGCACGTACACGAGTCCGTTGAACTCTCGCTGCCAGGGGAGGCGCAGCTCCGCCCCGGGATTGATGGTCGCGTGCAAGAGGGTGATCGGCGTGTGGGTGACGCCGGGCCCGCTGTGGCCGGCGACTTCGCCGGCGATCACGCGCACCAGCGCGCCGCCATCATGGGAGGTGAGCAGCGTGACCCGCGCGGCGCCGATGTCCTGGTAACGCGGCGGCGTCCACTTCTGACCGGACGGAAGGTTGACCCAGAGCTGGATCCCATGGAAGAGACCGCCGCTCGCGATCAGCGCCTCGGGCGGGCGTTCGATATGAAGGATCCCCGCGCCCGCGGTCATCCACTGCGTGGCGCCGTTGGTGATGAGGCCGCCGCCGCCGGTGGAGTCCTGGTGCTGAAAGGTGCCATCGATCATGTAGGTGACGGTCTCGAAGCCGCGATGCGGGTGCCACGCGGTCCCCTTCGGCTCACCGGGACCGTACTCCACCTCGCCCATCTGGTCCATGTGAATGAAGGGGTCGAGGTGACGTTGGTCGAGCCCGTAAAAGGCGCGCCGAACCGGGAAGCCCTCACCTTCGACGCCCCTGGGGGCCGTCGTGATGGCAAGCACGGGACGCTCGATGGTGGTGGCACGGTCGGGGTCGGGGATCCGGGGCAGCGTCAAGATGTTATCGACGGTTACCGCGGGCATTGCACCTGTTGTAACCACGCCAGGCCGGTCACTATTCCGGCAGCGTCTCAGCCGCCGCCGGCTCGAGCGGTCGACGGCGCCGAGGTCGAATAGAGCAGCGCCACGTAAGCGGCCAGCGCCAGTGAGAAGCCGACCGCCATCAGCATCGAGCTGAAGTCCTCGTGATAGTTCAAAAAGCTGCCGCCATTGAAGCCCGCGCCCAGCACGCCCACGAAGCCGAGCGCGGCCAGCGTGATGCGTCCAGCACCGCCGAGCCGGATCGCCTGAACGAGCGTTCCCACCGCCGCGAGCACCAGCACGAGTCCTAGCGCCGCGTGCAGCGTCAGCCACAGCCCGCCGTTCAGGATCGCCCAGCTGACGCTCGTCGCGACGCCGCCGAAGTACTCGGGCGGATTCGCCCCGGGGTGGTCGCCGGGAATCTTCACGAACAGATTCACCGTTGTGCCAAGCAGGGACTGCGCGATGAGCATCGCTAGCGCGAACCCGAGCGTCCGGCGGAAGGCGGCTGCTTTCAGGGCGTGCTCCCTTGTGAGGCAGCCTAGCAGGCCGTACTCGCTGGGCAGCTGTCTCAGGCGATCCCACTCCGTCGTTAGCTGCTCGTCTGTTTGCGCTAACGTCAACTGCGATGAAGATCGGGGTGATGCTCGAGGGACAAGAGGGGCTCACCTGGGAACGGTGGTTTCGGATCGCCGAACGCGTCGAAGCCCTGGGCCTCGACGGGCTGTGGCGATCGGATCATTTCTTCAGCCTGATGGGGCATCCGAAGCGGCCCGCGCTCGAATGCTGGACCTCTTTGACCGCATTGGCGCAGCACACACAGCGGATCCGCTTCGGGCCGTTGGTGAGCCCGATGACGTTCCGACACCCGGCCCTGCTCGCCCGGATGGCCGCCGCGGTCGACCTCCTGTCGAACGGCCGGCTCGTACTTGGGGTCGGCGCCGGGTGGAACGAAGCGGAGCACGAGGCCTTTGGGATCAGCCTTCCGCCGCTGAAGGAACGGTTCGATCGTTTCGAGGAGGGGATCGCGGTCATCAAGGCCCTGTGGACCGGCGGACCGGTCGACCTCGACGGCCGTTATTACCCACTGCGCGGCGCCGCGGCCTACCCTCGGCCGCTCCAGAAACCCGCGCCGCCGCTCTTGATCGGGGGAGACGGCGAAGTTCGGCTGCTCCGCATCGTGGCTCGCGAGGCCGACGAGTGGAACAGCCACGCCCCGGGGCCTGAGGTCTATCGCGTCAAGCGCGCGAAGCTCGAGGAACACTGCCGCGAGGTCGGTCGCGACCCCGCAACCATTCGACGCTCCTGGATGGGCGGCATTCTGATCGGCCGCGACGCGGGCGAGGTCGCGGAAAAAGGCCGCTGGATGCAGTCATTCCTGGGCGCGCTGTCCGCCGTGCCACCCGCCGCCGCGCCCAATGAGCTGCGGCGACGCCACTGGATCGTGGGGACACCAGATCAGGCGGCGTCACAGCTCGAGGCCTGGTCGGCGCTCGGCATCGAGCGCGTGATGTTCCAATGGTTCAACCTCGACGATCTCGACGGGCTCGCCCTCCTCACTGGGCTCAACGAGAACTAGCCGGAGCCGGTCAGCCGAAGTTGATCATCACGTTCTTGATCTGGGTGTAGTTGGCGAGCGCCTCGACGCCTTGCTCGCGCCCAAAACCGCTGCGCTTGTAGCCGCCGAAGGGCAGACCGATACTGCCCTCGACGCTGTAACTATTGATGCGCACCTGTCCCGACTTCACGGCCGTGGCCACAGTGAGCGCCTTACTCAGGTCGCGAGTCCAGACCCCGGTCACCAGCCCGTAGGGTGTGCCGTTCGCGACCGCGATCGCCTCTTCGACCGACCCGAATGTGGTGACGGTCAGCACCGGGCCGAAAATCTCTTCCTGCTCGAGAACGGTCCCACGCGCGACCCGGTCGAGGAGCGTCGGCTCGATGAAGTAGCCGCGGGCGAGGTCGGCGGAATCCGCGCGGCGGCCCCCCGTCACGGCCGTCGCCCCGTCCCTGGCGCCCGACGCGATGTAGCCGAGGACCCGCTGCATCTGCCGCTCGCTCACCACCGGGCCCATGTCCGGGTTGTCGAGGCCGCGACCCATGCGGATCTTCATGATCCGCGAGCTGAGCAGCTCGACGAAGCGGTCATGAGCAGACTCCTCGAGTAAGAGTCGAGTCGGCGCGGTGCAGGTCTGGGCGGAGTTCTGCATCAAGGTGGTGGCGGCTGATGCGGCGGCGCGCTCGAGGTCGGCATCGGCAAAGACGATGTTCGGTGACTTGCCGCCGAGCTCGAGCGTGACCGGCACGACGTTATCTGCGGCGGCCTTCATGATCGCGATCCCGGTCGGGACGGAGCCGGTGAAGGTGATGTGGTTGATCCCGGGATGGGAGGAGAGCGCCGCCCCGGTTTCTCGTCCACCCGTGACGACGTTGAAGACGCCCGCTGGGAGACCCGCCTCGACCGACAGTTCCGCCAGCCGGATCACGCTGAGGCCGGCTTCCGCCGCCGGTTTGGCCACGACCGCGTTGCCGCAGGCAAGCGCCGGAGCGATTCCGCGCGAGGCGAGGCGCAGCGGGTAGTTCCAGGGAACGATCTGGGCCGACACGCCCAGCGGCTCTCGGAGTGTGAAGTCAACGAACCCCTTTCCCAGGGGAATGCTCGAGCCGAAAACCTTGTCGGCGACACCCGCAAAGTACTCGAAGAAGCCCGCGGCGGCCGCGACGTCGTCTTCGGCCTGGCGCAGGGGCTTGCCGACATCGAGGCTCTCCAACTCGGCGAATTCCCGGCTGTGCTCGCGCAGCAGGCCGGCGAGCCGGTTCAAGAGACGAACCCGGCGCACCGGCGGCAGCCCGGCCCATCCGTCCATCGCGGCCCGCGCGGATGCGACCGCCGGGTCGACGTCGGCTTTGTCGCCAAGCGCCACTTTCGCGAACCCTTCGGCGGTCGCCGGATCGATGGCATCGAACGTGGCGCCCGATCGCGCCCCGACTCGCTCCCCGTTCAGGAACATCCGGCCGTCAACCCCGGTTGCCTTCACATCGCTAAGCCTACCGTTGCCGTCCCGAATTCATTTCCGCCGTCTAACCCGCGCCGGGGAACTTTTAGGTGTAAGACGGCCGATTTTCGGGAAAAAACCAGTCTGTATCCACCCACGGGCTAGCAAAAGGAGCGAGTCCATGCGTACGACGGTCGAGGCGAACTCGGACCTTTCCCTGACCCCATCCGACCCAGCGTCGCCCGCTGCTGCGACCCCTGCGCCGATGATCACGCTTGACCCACAAACGACCGCGCGTCTCGACGCCGCCGTCGGCGCCTACCTCGACGCACTGCTGGCGACGGATCCCCGTTCCGAGGCCTTCAAGAAGAAGGTCGACGGCATCCACGCGCTCGGGAACGAAGAGATCAAGCAATCCGCCAGCGTTTCCAACCGGATGCTGGATCGGCCGGTCGGCGCGCTCGCCCGCGCGCAGGACAAGTCATCGACCGTCTCCAGCGCCTTGCTGCAACTGCGGCGCACGGTCGAAGACCTCGACCCGTCGGACCGCGGGCTGCTCGACCGGCGCCGGCTCTTCGGCATCCTGCCACTCGGTAACCGGCTGCGTGATTACTTCGGCAAGTACGAATCGGCCCAGGGCCACCTCAACGCCATTGTGCAGGCGCTCTATCGCGGCCAGGACGAGCTGCTCAAGGACAATGCGACGATCGAGCAGGAGAAGGTCAACCTCTGGGCCGTAATGGATCGGCTCAAGCAATACCTCTACCTGGCCCGCGCGATGGATGCCGCACTCGATGCTCGCATCCGCGAGCTACAGACTCAGGATCCTGAGCGGGCGAAGACATTGCGTGAGGACTGCCTCTTCTACGTACGCCAGAAAACCCAGGATCTCGCCACCCAGCTCGCCGTCAGCGCCCAGGGGTACCTGGCGTTGGAGCTGGTACGCAAGAACAATCTCGAGCTCGTCAAGGGCGTCGATCGCGCGACGACCACGACGGTGTCAGCGCTGCGCACGGCGGTGATGACGGCGCAGGGACTGGTCAACCAGAAGCTGGTGCTCGACCAGATCGGCGCGCTCAACGAGACCACCGCCGACATGATCGAAGGCACCTCGGCAATGCTCCGTCAGCAATCCGCCGGCGTCCATGAGCAAGCGGCGAGCGCGACCGTCAGCATCGAGAAGCTGCAAGCCGCCTTCGCCAACATCTACGGCACGATCGACGCCATCGATGCCTCCAAGCTCCAGGCGCTGGAAAGCATGCGGCAGACGATCGATGCGCTCTCCAGGGAGGTGGCGCGGGCCCAGGCGTACCTGGAGCGAGCGCACGAGGCGCCAGCGACCGAGCTCGCGCCCATCCCGGACGAGCTGAAACTGCCGGCGCGCACGCCTTAGCAATAGGAGAGTCCGATGGGAAGTGCGATCGCGCCCTACCGCTCGTCGCTGCCCGCGTCTGCTCCGGGGCGCGGGCTGATGACCTACCTGACCAGCCGCCGCAACCTGACCGGTTCGGCGCTCGCGCTGGTCGGCGTCGGCCTCGTCGTGGCTGACCCGGTCGGCGTCCAGGGTCTGTTGCTGGTGGCCGGCCTCTACCTGGCGGGCGCCCTAGCCGTCGGCAGTAAGCCGCGCATCAATCGATTTGGATTCGATCCCAAGCAGGTGCAGAGGTCCCTTGCCGAGCAGATTGGGGCGGCGGCCGGGCGTGTGCCCCCGGAGATCCTGAGCCGAATGCAGCGGATCGAGCTCACGATCCGCACGGAGATCCTTCCGCGCCTCGATTGCCTGCCGCTCGGAGCGCCCGAGCTTTACCTGATCGAGCGCACCGTCTCGGATTATTTGCCAACGGCGGTGGAGGCCTATCTTCGCCTCCCCAGCGGCTACGTGTCGTCCCAACCGGGCAGCCGGGGCCGAGCTGCGGTCGACGTGCTGGTCGAGGAGCTCGACTTCCTCGATGCCGAGATGCGACAGGTTGCGGAAGTAGTCCACCGCACCGACATGGACCGGCTCCTCGCGCACAAGCGATTCCTGATCGACCGCTTTCGGCGCGAAGACGCCCAGGACTGACGTCGTCAGCGAATCGTCGGCCGAAGGTTAGCTGGCAGCAGCCGCCAGACACCCAGGGCAAGCGCGATCAGGAGGAGGAAGGGCAGCACGAAGCCGCCGACGACCAGCATGCCACCAATCACGGCCACGAAGGTCTGGCCGGCCGTGGCGAACGAGCTCGCCAGGCCGCTGCGATCCCAGAGGCTCGGTTGCGCCGGCGTGGCGGCGACGGTATAGAAGCGGAGCGTGATCGTCGAGTAGGTGGTGCGCTGGTCCAGAAAGCGAATGCGGCCCTGAATCTGTTCGATCTCTCCCGTCACCGTCGACAGCTGGTTCTGGACGGCGATGCTGTCCGCGATCGTCTGCGCCCGGCGCATCAGGTCGAGCATGACCGCCTGTTGC
>DATNNA010000166.1:0-2855 GCA_035602075.1 Binatus sp. (SeqCode)
CGCTGCCTCCTTGAGACCCGCGTCTTCGAGGAAGACCGCGGCCTCCTCGTCCGGCAACTCACGGATCTCGGCTTCGAGCCGGGCCGAGAGGGCAATGACGTCGGCATGCTCGGCCGTTGCTTCGGCCCGAAGCGCTTGGAGTTCAGGGGTCTCCTTGCCGATCTGGTCCTCCCCGATGTTGGCGACGTACAGCACGGGCTTGGCGGTGAGGAAGGAAAAGCTCTTGAGGAGCTTGGCCTGCTCCGCCTCGAAGCTCAGCGTGCGGATCGGTTTGCCCTCATCGAGGTGGGCCGCCAGCCGGTCGAGCAGCTCGAGCTCCTCCTTCTCCTTGGCCCCCGGCTTGAGGCGTGCCGTGCCGCTGATCTTCTCCCGCCGCTTGTTGACCACGTCGAGGTCGGCCAGCGCCAGCTCGAGATTGACCATCCCCATGTCCCGACGCGGGTCCAGCTTGCTGTCGACGTGCTGAACGTTGGGATCGGTGAATGAGCGGACCACCATCGCCAGCGCGTCGAGATCGCGGATGGTCGAAAGAAACTGGTTGCCCATTCCCTCGCCGCGGCTGGCGCCGGCCACCAGACCCGCGACGTCGACGAACTTCATCACGGTCGGCGTGACTTTCTTGGGCTTGTACATCTGCGCCAGCACGTCGAGCCGCTTGTCCGGCACTTCGACCATCGCGGTGTTCGGCTCGACCGTGCTGAAGGCGTAGGAGGCGACGCCCGCGCCCGCCCTTGTCAGCGCATTGAACAGCGTCGTCTTACCGACGTTGGGCAAGCCAACGATACCGACGCCGAGCGTCATTCCCTCCGGATCTTAGTAGCTCAGGTAATCGTCGACCTCCGTCGGGTCAGGTCGGAATCCCCGGTCAGGAACCAGGTAGCCGAGCTCCTCGGTGGTCTCGTCGTAGTAGGTCGGGTCGTCCGGGTCATACGGATGGGGTTCGGGGATCATCATGCGTCTTACTCCTCAGGCGGTGACCGGCTCGGCGGCCGGCTGACCGTTCTCGACGGGACTCTCGGTCTTCGGGCTGAGCATCTTCATCTGGTCCATCACCACCTCGGTGGTGTAGCGGCGCAAACCGTCCTTACCGTCCCATTCGTGGCTGCGCAGCCTGCCTTCGGCATAGATCAACTTGCCGCGGGTCAGGAACTCCTGGCAGATTGAAGCGAGCCGGTCGAAGGCGACCAGCGAGTGATACTGGACGTCCTCCTGCCGGTTTCCGTCATCGTCTTTCGAGTAGCTATTGGTCGCGAGCCGAAGTTTGGCGATCGTCAGACCCTTGGGACTGACGACGATCTCCGGGTCACGAGTCAAGCGTCCGACCAAAATCACGCGGTTAACCATGGCGTTCTCCCTTCCAAAAATTACTGATGGCCATCAGGACATTGGGCTCTATCAACCACCTCCTCTGGATTTGAGGAGCGGGAGTGGATCGACCGGCACGCCTGCGATGCGCACCTCGAAATGCAGGTGCGGTCCGGTACTGTTGCCGGTCGATCCCATGAGGGCGATCGCTTGTCCCGCGGCAACGACGTCGCCCGGCTGCACGAGCGGCCAGTCGAGATGGCCGTAGAGCGTGCTCAGCTGAGAATCGCGGGTGAGCAAAATGTAGAGGCCGTAACCACCGCGTTCGCGGCGCATCGTGACCGTGCCGGCGGTGGAGGCGTAGATCGGCGTGTCCATCGGCGCGGCCAGGTCGATCCCGCTGTGAAAGTGATGACTGGCGCATTCCGCCGACCAGGGTTCGATCTCCAGCGTGGTGCAGCCAAAGGGCTGGGTGATGGTCGAGTTCGTGACCGGCGGCAGAAGGACGCCGGTCCGTTCCTGCCGCGCCTGGACCACCATTCCGGCAATCAGCAAGGGCACCATCAGGCAAGCAGCGCCGATGGCGAGCAGGGGCCGGCGCCAGGACCAGGCGAACAAGGCCAGGCGAGTCGAGGTCAGCAACGTCATGCGCTCGAGGTCCTTGTCGTGGGAATCGCCATGCCGGCTTTGATCGCTCGCTTCGCCAGCCCCTCTGCGTCGTGCTCCGCCTTTGACTCGAAATGGGAGGACGCGTTCATCAGCCCAGGCACCTTGATCACGAGGTAGAGCACGGCAACGCCGTAGAGCGCTTCAAGCGGCCGGGCCCCGACCTGGTCGGCGAAGACGCTGGCGAAGCGCAGCACCAGGACCTGCCCAAACTGCATGAAGACGGTGAGCAGAAAGAGACGCAGCCATGACTGTGCGTATCGCTTGGTATCTGGAAGGATCATGCAGATCGACGCCAGCGGCGCCACGGCGAGAAGCACCGCCAGCAGGGCGAAGCGCACGACGTAGGTAAAGGCGACGATCACGAGCATCACGGCGATCGCCAGCCGTACCGCGATCTCGAAGAGGGGCTGCCCAAAGCCATTCGACATCGCGAACGTCCACGGCATCCGCGCTGATCCGCCCGGGAGCGGCTGGGTCCAGACCGCGTGGACCAGGGCATTGTTCAAGTCGATCGCCATCTGGCCGAAGAGCAGTGCGAAGTGCGCCATGAGGACGGCGGCCATCGCCCGCGGCAGCAGGACTTTCAACGTGTAATGGGCTCGAAAGCTGCGTTCCCATTGGCTGCGAAAGAAGGCCCAGGTGAACAGCAGCACCAAAAGCAGATCTGCCATGGCGAGCGTCAGGTGGAACATCGCCTGCAGCGCCGGCTCATCGGTCAGCGGACGCGGTGTCAGCGACGACAGGTCGTGGGTGCTGAGGAGGTAGGTCTCCGCGTTGGCGGCAATCGAGTCGCGGACGTCGTTGATCAGCTTGTTGAAGAAGCCGGTGATCAGCGCCGAGAAGATCTCTAGCAGGTTTCAAGCCGGCTAGTGATTGACCGA
>DATNNA010000167.1:0-3201 GCA_035602075.1 Binatus sp. (SeqCode)
CCGTGCCAGCCGGACCGTGCCCTTCCTCAGCAAGGTGACCGGGGTGCCGATGGTGAACCTCGCCACGCATGCGGCGCTCGGTCGCTCCCTCAAGGAGTTCGGCTTCGCGGATGGCCTGCAGCCGAGCCGGCCGCTGTATGCGGTCAAAGCCCCCGTCTTCTCGATGGCCAAGCTGCCTGCCGTCGACGCCGTGCTGGGCCCCGAGATGAAGTCGACCGGCGAGGCGATGGGGATCGCGCGAGACCTGCCCACCGCCCAGTACAAGGCGTTCCTCTCGACCATGCAGGAGCTGCCGCCCGACGGCGCGGCCTTGTGCTCCATCGCCGACGCCGACAAAGAGGAGGCGTTGCCCATCTTGCGAGCGCTCCACGGTCTGGGCATACGGCTCTACGCGACGGCCGGCACGGCAGCCCTGCTGGGCGAGGCCGCGATCCCGGCAACCACGGTGCAGAAGTTGCGGGACGGGCACCCCAATGTCGTGGACGTGATCCGGTCCGGCCAGGTCCAGCTGGTCGTGAACACTGTGTCAATGTCGGCACCCGCAGCCAACAACGGTGGCGGCGTGCCTCTTCGGGATGGATACGAGATCCGCCGGGCCTCGGTCGAGCGCCGCATCCCGTGCCTGACCTCGTTGGATACCGCACGGGCGCTGGTCCAGGCACTGCGATCCTGGCGCCGCGAACATCGGTCGAGTGTCGCGACGCTCGGTGAGTATGTGGGCGCCGTGGCCGCCGAGGTCGTGCGCGCGTGAGCATCGCGGTCTCGCCTGCAGTCGTGGTCGAGCGCTCGGTCCCGATGGCCGGGGCGGTTGAGCTGGTGCTCTTCCATCCGCCGTCCGCGGTCGCGGTCAGCCCCGGGCAGTTCTTCCAACTGGCGGTAAGCGCGCCGCACACCATCCTGCGCCGGCCGTACAGCGCTGCCTGGTCCGACCCGGCGAGCGGGCGGATCGGGTTCATCTTCAATGTGGTAGGTGCCGGCAGCGCCTGGCTGTCCGTCCGTCGTGAGGGTCACGAGCTGGACCTGCTGGGCCCGCTTGGACGCGGCTTCGAGCTCGACGGTGTGCGGCCTGCGGTTTGCATCGCCGGCGGCCTTGGCGTCGCGGTGTTCCCGGGAGTCGTCAAGGCCCTAGTAGCGCGTGGTCGGAAGGTCACGATGGTCCAGGGGGCTCGTACGGCAGCACAGCTTCTGCCTGCGGACCGGTTCCCCGGAGCGGACGTTCGTATGGCCACGGATGATGGCAGCGCAGGCCATCGCGGGTCTGTCCTGACCCTTTTCCCTCCCCCGTTTACGGGGCAGGGTCAGGGTGGGGGTCTGGACCTCTTCGCGTGCGGGCCCACGCCGATGCTCCAGGCGTTGATCGAAGCCGCCCGCCGCCAGGAGATTCCACTCTCTTGCGTCCAGGTGGCGCTCGAAACCCCGATGGGCTGCGGCGTGGGAACCTGTCTGGGCTGCGCGGCACCGCGAGATGACGGGGGCTACCTTCTGACCTGTCAGGACGGGCCCTGCGTGCGTGCAGACCGCATCGATTGGGATCGGATGACGGATCAGTTCCATGGCTGAGCCGATCGACCTCACCGTCGATCTGGGCCGGGGGCTTCGCCTGCGCAGCCCGGTCCTGGTCGCCTCGGGGACGTTCGGCTACGGCTTCGATGCGCCGCAGGTCGATCGCGGCATCTTGGGTGCCATCGTCACCAAGGGCACGACGCTGCGACCACGGGAGGGCAATGCCCCAAACCGCATTGCCGAGACGCCGTCGGGAATGTTGAATGCCATCGGATTGCAGAATCCCGGTGTCGATCATGTGGCGCGAGTCTATGCACCGCTTTGGGCGTCCTGGGATCTGCCCGTCATCGTTAACGTCGCGGGCGACTCTATCGACGAGTACGTCGCCGTCGCGCGCCGCCTCGAAACCGTGTCGGGAATCGCCGGGCTCGAGCTGAACATTTCCTGTCCAAACGTTGCCAACGGTCTGCAGTTCGGCGTCGACCCCGACCTGGCGGCCGAGCTGACCTCCGCGGTGCGAGCCGTGACCCAGCGTCCGCTGTTGGTGAAGCTGACGCCGAACGTCACCGACATCGTCGCGGTCGCCCGCGCGGTCGAGGACGCGGGGGCTGACGCCGTGTCCGCCATCAATACCTACGTCGGCATGGCGATCGACGTTCGCCGGCGCCGGCCCGTGCTATCACGGGATAGCGGCGGCGTGAGCGGGCCCGCGATCAAGCCGCTGGCGCTGCACGCGGTCTGGCAGGTCGCCGCGGCAGTGCGCATTCCGGTGGTTGGCATCGGCGGGATCACGACGGCCGCCGATGCGCTGGAGTTTCTGCTGGGCGGGGCGGCCGCAGTGCAATTGGGAACCGTCAACTACGTCCGCCCTGAGGCGGCGCGCGAAGTCCACGATGGTATCGCTGACTATCTGCGGGAGCACGCGTTCCGCGATCTGCGTGCCCTCCCTATTCGGTCCGCCAGTGTGTTGACCCATGCCTGAGCGCAACGTGGGAACGCCTGATGCCCATCGCGCCTTCGATGCCGCCGGTGCCTTCCTACGGGGACACTTCGTCTACACCAGCGGACGCCATGGCGCCGATTACCTGGAGAAGTTTCGGATCCTGGAAGATCCAAAAGCGACCACCGAGCTTGCCGGCATGATCGCGCAGCGATTCACGCCACTACGGCCCGAGTTAGTGGCCGGCCCGACGACGGGCGGCATCATCCTTGCCTACGAGGTTGCCCGGCAGCTGGGCATCAACGCGGTCTATGTCGAGCGTGGCGAATCCGGCGGGCGCGTCTTACGGCGCGGCTTCGAGATCTCGCCCGGCACCAAGGTCCTGGTGGTCGACGATGTCGTCACGACCGGCGGATCGCTCGCTGCGACGCAAACCTGCATCGCGAACGCAGGCGGCGTCGTCATCGGCATCGGAGTGCTGGCGGATCGAACGGGAGGTCGGGCAGCGACCGAGGTTCCTTTCTTTGCCTGTCTGACGGTCGATTTCCCGTCCTATGCGCCGGACGAATGCCCGCAATGCGCCGCCGGCATCCCGGTGGCGTCGCCGCGCGGCATCGGCAAGAAAGTGCCCGCCTAAGATTCCCTCCCCCTCGGGGGAGGGCAGGGTGGGAGGTTACTGCAGCCAGGAGGGCGCGGCGGCCGGCGTGCGGTGCAGCTGTTCGCGCATCTCCCGCCGGTGGTTGCGGCGTCCGACAGCG